>CAUZHA010000114.1:0-14423 GCA_963579555.1 Planctomycetes bacterium UBA1146 | reverse complement strand
CCTCTTTGCGGTTCTCTGGACCATGCGCGGGCTCCATAGCCTCAAGGAGGATGGCACCGTCGATATCAAAAACGCGGTGGGCGTCACCGGCAGCGTCTACCTGCCAATCCCCCCCAACAGGGAAGGTACCGGGCAGGTGCAGGTCGTGATCCAGGGCCGCGAGCGGGAGGTCATCGCCCTGACCGACTCGGACGAAAAACTGGAAAACCGGACCCGGATAACCGTCTTGGAACAAATCGACCCGCAGACTGTTCTGGTTGGTCCGATTGCCGCCAAGACGGAGGCCGCTGAAGAGCCCGCCGCCGAAGGCTCCGAAGCCGAAGCTCCCGCGGAAACGGAGGGGACGACAGATCCCGGCGAGACTCAAAACGAAACTACTGACACCTGAAATGGAAAGGAAGATCGATGGAAGGCATGCTTAGCACCACTGTAGTTTTTCTCCTGGTTATCTTTGGAACACTGGCAGCCTTTGCCATGCGTTACAAGAGATGTCCTTCGGACAAGATCCTCGTGATCTATGGTAAGACAAGCGGAGGACGATCCTCACGCTGTATTCACGGAGGCGCGGCATTCGTCTGGCCCATGATCCAGGCCTACCAATTCCTCGACCTGACGCCGATCCCGATCGACATCAAGCTGGAAGGCGCCCTGTCCCAGCAAAACATCCGTATCAATACGCCATCGACCTTTACCGTAGGTATCGCCACAGAGAAAGGCTTGATGGAGAACGCCGCTGAGCGCCTCCTTGGCCTCTCCTTGAGCGATATCCAGAGCCTCGCCCAGGACATTATCTTCGGCCAGATGCGCGTTGTCATCGCGACCATGCCGATCGAGGAAATCAACGCCGACCGCGACAAGCTGATCGAGAACATCTCCAATGGTGTCGAGGTTGAGCTGCGAAAGGTCGGCATCCGGCTGATCAACGTCAATATCCAGGATGTCACCGATGAATCCGGCTATATCGACGCCCTTGGAAAAGACGCAGCCGCCCGGGCCATTAACGATGCCAAGGTACTGGTTGCCCAGAAGGAGAGGGATGGTGAGATCGGTAAGGCCCAGGCTGAGCGCGAACAGCGGGTCGAGGTCTCCAGCGCGATGGCTACAGCCACCGAAGGTGAGAACCGTGCCAAGATCACGGTCGCCAACTCCGATGCCGACCGTCGGAAACAGGAGGCCGAGGCGGAACGAATCGCCATCGCGGCTGAAAAGGTCCAGGCCGCCGAGGCCCTCGGAGAGGCCTACGCCTCGGAAGAAGCCACCGAGCGTATCCGCGCCAAGAAGGAGCAGGCCACCCAGTACGCGGACGTAGTCGTCCCCGCCGAAATCGAGAAGGCCCGTATAGAGACCCTCGCTGAAGCCGAAGCCGAGAAAACCCGGCGCACCAAGCAGGGACAGGCCGATGGTCTCAAATCCATGATGGATGCCGAGGCTCTCGGGCTCATGGCGATTCTCCAGAAGAAAGCCCAGGGACTGGGAGATATCGTGCAGGCCTGTACCGGCGACCCCCAGATGGCGATGATGATGATGATCACCGAGCAGCTCCCCAAGCTGGTCGAAGAGCAGGTCAAGGCCATCTCCAACCTCAAGATCGACTCCGTAGTCGTCTGGGACGGCGGCTCGAAAGGTGGTGGAAAGACCCAGACCGCGGATTTCCTCTCAGGCCTGGTCGGGTCCCTGCCTCCGCTTCATGACATCACCAAGAACGTCGGCCTCGAGCTCCCGGAATACCTGGGGAAGATGACCGGATACGCCGGAAGCACTCCCCCTGACGATGGCGGTTCCGGCGGCGGTTCCGGCGGCGGAAGCGGAAGCTCAGGCGGAGGAAGCGGAAGCTCAGGCGGAAGCGGAAGCTCAGGCGGAGGAAAAAGCTCCGGCCCTTCAGCCCGGGCGAAAGATGAAGTCAGTTCCTCAGCATCAACCAGTCCCTCCTCCCCCGAGCCCGAGAGCGACCCCGCGTCCGACGCCGACAGCGTCAAGGACTGGATGGAAGACAACCTGAAGCGGATCTCCGCCTTCGACCTCAACGATGATGGCGATCTCGATGAAAATGAGATCGAGACCGCCGTCTGGATGACCCGGGGGTGGGCAAGAAAGACCCGGGACCTGAAGGCCAAGTGGTTCTATTACAAGAACAAGCAGTCCATCGGACCGGTCAGCTGGGCCCAGGTCTCCGTTGCGTTAAGCGACAACCCCAAGGCCTACATCAACCTGGTAGGCGAAGACTTCTGGCTTCCTTATGAAGCCATCGAGATCGCGGTCAGCGACCTCGAGGAGGGACGCGAACACCGCGCGGCTTGACGGCCGCCGGTCCAGGGCTAGATTCAGATCAAAGAGGGAGCTCGACATAGCTCCCTCTTCTTATTCGCAGGATCCCTGGCCAGCATTTAGAGACTCCCGCGAGCCGCCCTTATCCGCAGGCCGCTGACTCCTCGCAATCATCCCCGCCGCCCTTGCCCGCCTCCCCGCATGCCGGGAACGGAGCCGGCGGGGTATTCCCGCCCGCGAAAAGATACTGAAAGAGGTAGACTGCGTCTGATATATCGATTCCGCCGTCTCCATTGGAATCCGCCGCAGAGTCGCAGGTTGGCCTTCTCTCGCTTCGAAACAGGAAACCCAGGGTAAACACCCCATCTGAGATATCTACGGTCCCGCTGGAATTAGAATCACCCCTGATAAACAGCACCGGGAGCGCTGGGGGTGGATCATCCGACACCCCTGGGTTGGTTGCACGAGCCGGATCCCCAGGGCAAGGATCTCCTTGAGGCCGCCACGACCCGGAGGGGTCCAGGAGCTCCTCGCCATTGCTCCGGCCATCGCCGTCCGAATCAAGAGCCGCGAGCTCGGCCTCCCAGAACTCCGCGCAGGAGCCCGAGCGGATGACATCCCGTACATCCTGACCGAATGGAGTCCTCCGTCCTCCGCCTCGCGAGTTGACGTGACAACTTGAGCACCTGTGAACGCCCCCATTCGGGATCAGGTCCGGACGACAACCGCGCGCCTCGAGCCCCCCTCGGACAGAGCTGGCCAGCAGTATAGAAAAGCCCATCAACAAGGCCCGTCGAGCTGAATTCTTCATCTTGCGCCTGCCTCCCATGCCAGGATTACTTCAGATCAATCCACCTGCCCCGCCGTCACCCGGGACACACAGAGCCCGAACTGGCCCCGATGATAAGTCCCAGGGGACTCGGATGCAATCTCCCTTGGCCTGGCAGCTCCCCTGGTTGCTTATCGTCCGGGGTATCGCTCAGGGTGGCCGCTCACACCGGCAGGGCCTCGGGCAGATGGCAGGGTATAGCCTATGCGAAACCTGCTCTCCCCGCCCCATCGGCTGTTTGATCTCCCCTGCCTGAGCCAATTTGGCGCGAGGCCTCGAGCGCGGGAGAGGCCTCGCGCCTCAGGGCCCCTGGTTACAGCTCTTTCCATCGGAACCCTGGCCGGCAACGAAACATTTCCAGGAAGATGCAGATCAAAGCCGGGGCTGGGCGAGGAAATGAAGGTTAATAATGCGTTTCATTTTATTTCTGAGGATTTCTCAAGTTTGAAAATACGTTTCCTGTTGGCCTGGCCGGCAGGGTCGCCTGCCATTGCTCGAGCATTTCTGCCAGCTCCTTTATGACCTCGGGGCGCTCCTCCTTGAGATCCTTCTTTTCAAGGGGATCAGTGACCAGATCGTAAAGTTCCAGGTAACCGGCATCCCGGTTGGCGACGAGTTTCCAGTTTTGATGAACCACCGCATAGGAAACCCAGTGATCTGGCTTGGCTTTGCGGGCTGGCCAGGGGGCAACCGTTTTCCAGAAGAGCGGTTTCCCGCGAAGCGCCTGTCCTTTACCCGTGAGTGTTCCCACCTGGCTGACCCCATCCGGCTGGTAAGAAGCCGGCAGCTTTACACCTGCGATTTCACAGAAGGTGGGCAGCAAATCCACCGCCGAAAAAACGGAGGTCCTGTCAACTTTCCCTGCGGCAATCCTGCCGGGCCAGCGGGCAATAAAGGGCACCCCCACCCCTCCCTCGAAGAGGGCCGCCTTGTAGCCTTTGCGGCCGCCGGTGATTCCTTTGGAGGCAGCGACATTGAAGCCCTTGCCGGTGGCTGAGTCATACATGGACTCCAGCCTGGTTCCGCGACCTGCCCGGGCCGGTCCGTTGTCCGAGCTGAAAACAACCAGCGTTTGATCGGTCAACTTCAGGCGATCCAACGCAGCGAGCACTTCACCCACCCGGTCATCGGCATGTGAAAGAACCGAGGCGTAGATATTATCGCGATCCTTGAGCTTTGGAAAACGCTGGCGATACTTGAGCACGGTGTGGAAAGGCGTATGTGGCTCATGCAACCACAGGTTGATGAAGAAGGGCTTGCCCTCTCGATGGCTTTTCTCAATGAAGGAGATCGCATTCTTCGCGTCCTCGTGTACCGGCATTTGTTTGCCCGAACAATTGAATGCGCCATAGACATCAAATCCGTACTGACTGGGCGCGGGCGAATCAGGGATCATGTTATTGGCCAAATGCCATTTACCGAAATGCGCCGTAGCATAGCCTCCACTTTTCAGGAAACGGGACAGGAGCGGCGCCTTGGGGTCGAGCCAATCGGGCATGTTGCGCCTGGCATTACTGGGTACCCAGGCAAAGTGACCGTCAATATTGTAACGCGCCGGGAAATGCCCGGTCATGACCGCAGTCCGGCTGGGGGAGCAGACCCCGCTGGCGACGGTGAATCGATGAAAGTCCGTCCCCTCCCTGGCCAATCGGTCGATATGGGGAGTCTTCACATACCGATGACCATGGCAGCTCAGATCCCCCCAGCCCCAGTCATCGGCAAAAATGAAGAGGATATTGGTTGGCGTTTCCTGCGCAGAAGTCCGTGAGGACATCCCAAAAACGAGCGCCATTAAAACACCTGCAATAGTTTTCGTATTCATACTTAACCGATCGAGCCTAAGGCCTGTTTCTTCAGTGTCGCCTGTTCTTGAATTCCGCAGAAACCCAGCCAATAGCCTATGCGAGGCCATGGGCGGGAGCAAGGAGGGGGTGGCTTGTCGCCCGGGACATCGCCCAGGGCAGCCGGGGTATCACACAGGAGGGCCTTCCTCAAAAGAGCAGCCCTTGGAGGTGGCTGCTCCAAGGCTGGCGAGACGTCCGGCGCCGGGCCTGGAGTGAAATAAGCCATCGGAGCAGAGGCGACCAGGACCACCCTCTCTCCCTGCCCGCAACAGCGGACTAGGGTCTGCGGTGGCGCATTATCGCTTACCCCGTACTTTTGTTTGCGCAACGTCGAACCTTAAATATTCTTTCCGAAGAAACGCGTCTCGGCTAATGTGACCGGCGTGACCGAAGAAAACTGTCCGGCTGCCTGTCCAATGAATCCACTCTCCCCCGCAGAGATCGCCAGCTACGAATCAGAAGGCTACCTGGTCCCCGGCTACAGGCTGCCGGAGGAAAAGATCGCCTCGCTCAGGGATGCCCTCGACAGGGTAATCGAGGCAAACCCCGGCACCCGGCCGGAACAGCTTGTGAGCGCTCACCTCGAACAATCAGCCGGAGAGGGTGTCCGGGGCGACAACGAATTTCTCGAGCTGGCGATGGACCCGGGGATCGTCAACATGGTCAGCCAGGTCATCGGCCCGGATGTCATCCTCTGGGGCTGCCAGATCTTCTGTAAGCCTAGCGGCGATGGCATGGAGGTCCCCTGGCATCAGGATGGTCATTACTGGCCCGTCCGTCCGCTGGCGACCTGCACGGCATGGATCGCCATCGACGACAGCCTGGCAGACAATGGCTGCCTCCGGGTCATTCCCGCCTCTCACCGGCAAGCAAAACTACATGACCACCTGAAAGAAGACCGAGACGACGTGGTGCTCAACCAGCGAGTCGACGACGCGGCCTTCGATTCGGAACAGGCCATCGACATCGAGCTGGAGGCTGGACAAATATCTCTCCATGATGTGTACCTGGTCCACGGTTCTAATCCCAACCGATCCACCCGGAGGCGGGCCGGCATCGCCATTCGCTACATGCCCGGGTCGTCCCATTTCAACCGGGAGATCGACGGACCAAGCGCCGAGGTCAGCTACACCATTGATTTTTCACAGCGCCCCCTCTGGCTTCTTCGAGGCCAAGACCAAACAGGCCTTAATGACCTCCAGGTTGGGCACAAGCCGGCGGGGACAAGCCGGGGCTGAAAGCCCCGGCTTCACGCCACCATCAATATTCGTAACAGTTTCTGAAGTTGGCCTCTCCGATATGAACCGGAGCTTCTCCACCGAGATAGAGCCACTGCATGAGACCCATAAGGTCGGTCACATTGACCTGGCCGTTACCATCGAAGTCCATGGCGGCAGGACAAACAGCAGGGCGTCCACCGAGATAGAGCCACTCATACATCCCCCGCACATCGGTGATATTCACACGCCCATTAAGATCGAAATCCATAAAAACATAGGAATGTTGAGCCTCACTGCGCTCTTTCTTCTTGAAGTCTTTTTTGCCCCCCCCAGCCTCAGCGCCAATACCGACAAAGGTACCGATCATGACCAACGCCACTATAAGAATCCTATTCTTCATACCAGTAACTCTCCTCGAAATGTTGTTTCGTTTACCCAGACGACCTCCGAGACGCCTTCCAGTCTTCCGGCTACCCTGCCCCAGGGCGCCCTCAAGACCTTCTGGCTATCCAAGTACCTTCAGGCAAGAGTAATGCCGGGCGTGGAGAATATAGTTCTATTCGCCGTAGGTTGTTGCCAACTAAAAAGATAGGACTCATTCAAGCCAGGGCAGAGAACCTGTGGCGCCAAAAATTGTCGACCTTTGTGGCAAAAATCGGCGGCAAGACTAAACTTTGCCTCCCCTTCTTGACAGGCTCACAGCATAAAAAAAGGGCCGGGACTCATCAAAAGTCCCGGCCCTTCCAGTCCCAGCAGGAATGACCTGCCGGACAACTCAGGCTTATTCACATGCGATATCCAGCCCGCATTCGAGATAAACCTGGCAGCCTGGGCCAGCAGCCGGAGAGGCGCTGGTATGGGCGAACAGGTAGTTCAGTCCGGACACCGCATCCGCGACATTGATACGGTCGTTGCCGTTGAAGTCCATTGCATCACGGCAAGCAGGAGCATCTCCACCCTGGTAGAGCCAATTCAAAAGAGCCTGGAGATCGGCAATATTAACCTGCCCTGAACCATCGAAGTCCATCGTGACATAGTTGTTGTCGACACCAGTCATCGTCAGCTCGTACCCGGTTGAAGCAGGGTCAACATCAGTGTCAGCAAAGGCGACAATGTTCTTGACCGCAAGGCCGGATCCGACAAGGCCGTTGGCATACTGAAGGGTCTTGGTCTCGGTCGCGTCAGCAGGGAAAGCCGTAGCGACAGAGACTATTGCAACCGTCGAGACGCCAGAAGCCGGCAGCATGATGAACTGCTGGAAACCAAGGATGGTGACCATGATAGCTCCATCTGCCGTAAACTCGCTGAAATCAAACCCGAGGTCAGAGGCATCTTCCGCCGCCGTACCATCGGTGGTGATTCCAGTGATCTCGAACCCGGTCCCGGTAACACCAAAGGACCAACCCTGGGCGCCAACACCTTCGTTCTCACAGTTGTTGTTGGCGATGGCCAGAGTACAGTCGACATCCTGGGCAAAAGCGGTACCTGAGATACCGATAGGAGTCGCCGCGTTCGCCCCAGAAAAACCAAGGGTGAAATCAGCCTCGCAAACTTCCGGAGGAGGAGGAGGAGCTGCTTCAGAGCAGGCCTGGAAGGAGCAACTGCCGAGGGTGGGATAGAGCGTTTCACCGCCAAGTGTAATGGCGTTAACAACAGGCTGGCCGACGCCGCGACAACCATTCGCAAACGTCAGGGTTCCTGTAGAACAGGTCTCTTCGTCTGCCGGAAGATCGCCGGTCACCGTCAACACGGCAATCGTCGCAGTGCCGGTGCCAGGAAGAGTAACCGGTGAGGTGAAAGAGAGCACAACGGCTGAAACGGCTCCAGCGAGCCCGCCACAGTCATTGCCTTGATTCGTATCGCCATCCCTGGAGGTAGTTTCGCTCTTCTCAAAACCAACGGTACGAAGACCGCCATTGGCGACATCCGCACTGACGGTTCCATCGGTCGTTATGGCTGAAATAGTGGTGCCTTCCGCGGCAACACTGATGGACCAGCCCTGGGCGCCATCTCCGCCCTGCTCTGTCGTGAGGGTAGCCTCAACTTCCTGCGAGTAGGCCGCGCCAGCCTCACCGGTGGCATCCGAGCAGCTGGCGAGGTCAAAGCTGGACTCTCCAGCGGGACAGGGGTCACAGGCGGGGTCAAGACAGTCGGCAAGGCCATTCCCGTCCTCGTCTCCCACCACGCCACAATCCTCGCTCGGCGGCACGGGGACAGAAAGGGTCACCGCGCAGCTGCCAAGGGTCGGAATGATAGTCTGGGCGTCAAGAGTGACTGCGTTGCGCACCGGCTGGCCCGCTCCGCGACAACCATCGGCGAAGAAAATATTGACGGTATGGCTCTCCCCTTCAGCTCCCGGAAAATCACCGCTGACATTAATAATGGCAACGGTTGCCGAACCGTTAGGATCGAGTGTGATCGGATTGACAAAAGAGAGGACCACGGCGCTGACCGCGCCATTGAGCCCTTCACAGCCATTGCCGCCACCCGGGGTGACTCCGGAACGTTCGGTGGTTTCGGATTTTTCAAAACCGACACTCCTCATCCCGCCCTGAGCAACATCGGCCCCAATGGTGCCATCTGTGGTAATGCTGTTAATCGACCCGCCCTCAGAAGCAACACTGATCGACCAGCCCTGGGCGCCTTCGTCCAGATCGTTGTTCGAGGTGGTGAGAACACAGCCGAAATCGCCCGATATCGATGCGCCAGCGGGGCCCTCGACAGTTGCGCCACAGGCGCCCGCAGAGTCGCCTAAGCCGACAAGCGTCAATGCAACATCCTGAGCCATACACTGCCCAGCGAAAAACAAACTCGATACAACTACAAAAGTACGGACAATAACTTTTGTCATGTCCCCTCCCTTTTTAATTAAAAGACCCAAATTCCATATTTCCGTAAACTTAAACCCACTTACAACCCACTGATTTTAATTCAAGAGACTAACAAGGACCAATAATATATCCGTATTTTATTGCCGGCAAAGAGTATGGGGGCCTATTACGCCACGTAAAACATCTGCCTGAAAAACAAAACAATGGGTGCTGAACCAGGTATGTAGGAGCGAAAACGGCTTGATCCATTACCGACCGAGAACAAATTGCGCTCGTCCTTTTGCCCCTTGAATATCAACTAATTCACACGCTAACCCAACGTTACGACTTTTGGACTCAACCCTGAAAAGAAGCGGATAAACACCTACAGGAAGATCTAAGAACACGACTGGAGCTGGTTTTTCCCCCGGGAATACTTTTTTGCCCCCGGCATACAGGGTCAATCCTTCACCCGAGTTAGGCTTGATTCCTATTTTTCCTGCGGCAACGACCCTCAATTCACACCAGGCGAACGAAACAGGGCTGGCCCGGTCCAATTGCAACTGCGACAACGGCAGAACTCCAGAAACCCTGCTGTAGCTGGAGACCCACTGCAAATTCGAATCGCCCGGCCCGGAGACAGAAGGCAGCTCACCTGCAGGACCCAATCCGGAAGGAACCTTCTCCAAAACTCTCCATCTTCGCGCAAAAGGAGTCTTCCCAACGGAATAATTGCCGATCTTGCCAATCTCCGACAGGAAACGCAGGAGATCCCTCAACTCATCACTGGTCAGAGAATCTGTAAGGCCCGATGGCATCAGGGACCCTCCCATCGATCGGCGCGCTATATTGTCACGCCGAACGGGCAGCTCCCTTCCCTCTGAATCCCTGAGAATCAGCTCCGAGGCTGTCTCGCGAAGCTTGATTCCAGTAAGAACCCGCCCATCCTTGGTAACGGTCGTTGTCGAATGGTAATTCTCCTTGATGGCCTTATTCGGATCGAAAATGGAATCGATCAGATAATCGAGCTGGGCTGTAGTGCCGATACTTGAAAGGTCAGGCCCAACCAGGCCTCCGGCCCCCCCGATGGCGTGGCACTTGAGGCAAGCCAGCTCTCCACTGTGATAGAGCGCTTCACCTCGAGCAGGATCCCCCCGCTCCACTACCTCCCTTGACAGTCTCGCGATCTCGTTCGCAGCAAGCTTTCTCGGCCCGCCGGAAAGACCTGCCGCCTTCCTGAAAGCCTGAATCAACCGGGATTCAGGGCCGGCGGTGTCACCCGGGGCCCGCCTGGGCTCCGTTAACCGGATTCCGATCCTGGCCATATCCTGGTCTATTTTCTTTGCTTCAAGAGCAGAAGAAAGGGCGGCCGCTCCGCCTTGCCGCGACAAAAAAGCTGAGAAGACCGGCCGGGGGTCAAAGTCTTGCTTTCGACCAAGCAGCTTTACTGCATGAGAAGCGGCTGTGGCGGGGTCGATCGATGCCAGTGCAGACACGGCCATGCCCCTGGACTTGACGCTCTCACCCGAGGCGCTCTGTTCTTTCAAAAAGGCGACACTCGCATTGTCGGAAAAATTCGCGAGGCCATCAAAGGCCGCAGCCCTGACGGTGTCATCTCCCCCCCCCCTCGCCATCTCCTCAAGCCTGGAGCGGAGATCCATCATTTTCCACAGCCCGGCCAGCCTCGCGCCTGCAGCCTGGGCAGGCTGATCGGATGACCTGATCAAGGCGGCAACCTTTTCCCTTCCGCTGGCAGGAACGACCTTTCTTTCGCGGGCCGAACGAGCAAGGGCCGCAAGAACCCTCTGGCTGCCACCCGCTCTCTCAAAAGCGAACGCCAGCTGCGCGGAGTTTCCCTGGAGCGCGACCATTTCAAGCAATCCCTCCTGGCGATCATCCGGAATCTTTCCATCCCTGATAAGAGCCACCAATCGGCCAACAACACGCCTGGTCCCGACCGAGGCCAAGGCGAACTCAAGCTGCCGGCTATTGCCGCCGAAATCGAGTTTTCCACTCTCGAGAGCTGGAAGCCACCAGGGCTCGAGGTCCACCGCCGTCACATGCAGCGCATAGGCAAGAAAACCCGACGCCTGCCCCCCGTCCTTGAAATGCCTGCCTCCCCGGTGCCCCGGGAGACCTCCGGAGGCATCGACAGGGTGATCAAGGACCGTCATGGCAAGCTCCATAGCGACCTCGGCGACGGATCCTCCCGCCCTGGAGCCCACAAGGCCAAGCGTTCGAACAGCCTCAAGCCGAACACGGGGAGACTCATCGGCCGCCTGGACGCCAAGAAGCGGAAGAGGATTGTCCAGCCTGTCATACCAGTGCCCGACCACCCGTGTCGCCGCCGCCCGGACCCTGTGATCCGGCGACCGAAGCAATCGGCCAAGCAGGCCGGCTTCGACCTTGTCAATTGTCTGGTAAGTCCAGAGAGCCTCGAGTAGCTGATGGTTGTATTCGGGATCCGACCGATCAAGGCCGGCGACCCATTCCCCGAGAGCCTTCGCTACCTTTTCTTGAGAGCGGTGACTCAAGACTCTCTTTGCGTGGTGTCGCGTCCAGTCCTCAGGAGCCTTCAGGTAATCAAGCAGCGCATCCTCCGTCGCCCCGACAAGCTTCGGCTTTTCAACCAGGGCTCGCCCCTTGGCTGTAAGTCTCCAGACGCGGCCATGCTGATGGTTCCGCATTGGACTGCGAAAATCGACCTCGCCATGCTGGATGATCGGGTTGTACCAGTCGGCGAAATAGATGGCCCCATCAGGGCCCATCTTCACGTCTACAGGCCTGAAAGCTATATGCTTCGACCGAAGGGGCTCCGCGACCTGCCGGGATGCGTAGCCGGCCCCGTTCTCGGAGATCTCGTATCGGCGAACCCGATGGGCCCGGAAGTCATTCGTGACAAAGGTACCTCGCCACTCTGGAGGAAGATGCCGTCCGCTGAGAATCTCGGCCCCGCACTCCTTCGGGCTGCCGGGATTGAGCCCCCGCATGACCTTTCGGCTGGTGGGCGACCCGATGATCGTCGCCCCCGGCATGAGGTAGATCACTCCATCTCCATAGGCTCCATCCGCCCCGAAAGATTGCCCCCAGCGATCAAAATGATGCCCCCAGCCGTTGCACATTCCGCGAACGTAAATCTCCAGCCGGAGCTTTTCAGGACGGAACTGCCAGATCCCGCCGCCGTTCATCCTGCGAACACCGTAGGGGGTCTCGATGTGGCTGTGGATGTAGATAGATTGATTGAAATACAAATTCCCGCCGGGACCGTAGCGGAAGGTGTGGAGAATATGGTGAGTGTCCTCGATCCCGAAGCCCGAGAGCACCACGCGTTTTTCGTCTGCCTTCCCGTCACCATCGTGGTCCCTCATGTAGAGGAGGTCGGTGGAATTGGCGATGTAGACGCCCTCGTTGTCATCGGGAACCACCCCGGTTGGCATCAGGAGCCCATCGGCGAAGACCGTTGAACGGTCAGCCGCTCCATCTCCATCCGTATCCTCCAGGATCAGGATCCTGTCATTTGGCATCTGCCCGGGCTTGAGGTGAGGATAGACGCCTGAGCTGGCGACCCAGAGCCTTCCCCTGGCATCAAAGTTCATATTGATCGGCTTGGCGATCAACGGGTTGGCCGCAAACAGATTCACCTCAAATCCCTCCGCCACCTGGAACTGGCCGAGCTCAACAGCGGGATCAGGCTTTGGCGCCTTCCGCAAATTCCGCTGGGCGTGGAGTTCAACAACCGGGAACAGAAGAAAAGTAACTGCAAGACAGGTCCAGCTTCCTGCTTTTCTCACTTGGCACCCCCCTTCACCCTGGCCAGCTCATACACGCGCGTAACAGGAACCCGAAGCCTGGAGATCGCGGCTTCCTTTTCCGTAATCAGCGGATCGAACAGTGGAATCTCCACGGCATTATTCCCCTGTTCATGCTTTCGGAACCCATAGATGTAAGGCCAGTTGGCCGGACGGTAACGGTGGAAGTAGAAAAAGTTTTTCTCTACCGCCAGCTTCCGTATCTTTTCGATCCGTTCATAATCAGGTCCGCTGCCGACATGGACTCCCGCCTTCCACTGGCCGGAATCAGCCTTCACCACCTCTACCCCGTCCACCCGCAGGACGTATTCACCGGAACGAAGACCCGTGACCCGGAGGATCTGCTCGGCTCCGCCCGCAGCGGAAAAACGAGGGAGGCTGTCTCGCAGGACTTTGAATGTGATCGCGCCACCTTTCTTTTCAAGACCCTCAACCACGTAGTCATTTGTAGCGAAGGCGACACCCGGCTTGCCCGCATCGATTGTCAGCGCCGCCGCCTTGGCTCCCGCGCCGATTCGCCCCGAGATCAAATGCCCGGCCTTCAGATAGCCCAGGGCATTGAGGTGAATCCCGTTGGAGGTCAGCTGCTCGTCGGGACTGTCAGCCCGGAGCCGCCTGAACAGGTCGATAAAGAGAAGCCTGCGCTCCGCCGCGATCCCCGCGATAGCGGCGGTGTAAAGCGCCAGGTTCTTATTCTGCCCGGCTGGATCGGGAAGCGGCGGCTTCATTTTTTCAAGACGGACCGGGGAGAGGAGAGCCATTCGCGCGCCTGTCTCAGCGAGAGCATCCAGGAGCCTCTTGTAGCCGGCAACGAAGGCCGGCAGAGCCGCCGGACCATCATAGGCCGCATTGGAGCCATACCCGATGATCAAGACGGTGGGCTTGGCGTCGGCTACCTGCTTGCGCAGCTTGCCGAATCCTTTGGCAGCGGAATCGAAGACCGCCCGGGAATGACCGAACACGTTGTCCGCGCTCCAGCCTATATTCCTGAACGTCAGGCCCAGGCCGGGATTCCCGATGGTCAGCATGGTCTCGAGATAACCATAGGTCTGGGCCCTCTCGATGAGCGTGTTTCCAAGAAGAACGATCCGGTCACCGTCTCGAAGCTCAAGACCATCCGCCGCATCCAGCGCATCGGTCCCTCGCCCGAAAACAACACCGAGGGTCAACAGCGTAAAAAGAATCCGTCTAGTCAAAATTCCGTCCCCGCTAAATGGTTGTCGATCAATTGAAGCAATGTGAGGGCATCTTAGGACAAAAAGCACCGGTGAAACAAGCCGCAGGACTGAAACCTCTCCTGTTCGAAGAGAATAAAATTCAAGTACTTAGGAAAAAGCATAGCCCCAGGGCTCACTTTCATATGCCCTGAAAGTCTCCGGCGGCCCCCGGCCTGAAACTGATGGCTCTTGGCGGGGTTTTTGCGTTACAATTCATTTACCTTTATATCGGGCGAAGTTCAAGCCCAGTGCGACACATCAGCCATTTCCAAAAGGAAGTACCCATGTCGAAACCCATGGATCGACGTACCATGCTCAAGGGAGCCGGCTTCGCCGTAGCCCTGCCTCTTCTTGATGCGATGATTCCAGCATCAGCCGCTTTTGGACGGAATTCAAAAGCCTACAAAGGCCCCATGAGGTTCCTGGGTA
>CAUZHA010000113.1:0-14534 GCA_963579555.1 Planctomycetes bacterium UBA1146 | reverse complement strand
GAGCGGCCAGCGGATTGCCGGCCTGCGTTCAGAGCAGGGCTGGATCTACGCGCTTGCCTTCAACGCGGCCGGAGACCGGCTGGCTACAGCCGGCTACGAGGGAACCCTGCGTATCTGGGATCTCGAGATGGGAAAAGGCCTCGTCGAGGTCATTCCGGTGATTCTCGAACGCGCAGGGAAGTAGCCTTCCGCCTTCCTGTTCGTAATTGCCGCTTCGAGGGGTTAGTATTCCCACGGTGGGGAGCGGCAGCGTTGAAGAGCGGAAGTGTTGAGGAGAAGAAGATGGAGCGAGTCCACAGGCAGAAGAGCCTGCATCCCGAGAAGGGAATAGCCGGGGTGGTCTTGTGCTGCCTTCTTTTTTTCAGTCTGCAGGGGTGTATGAGTCCCGGGGTCGATCTCGAAGACAGGAGTGGACGGCAGTGGGTGTGGCCGTATTTTTCCTATCGTCAGCCGACGGTCCTGGCCTTCTGGGATTGTGCCAACATCGAGTCGATCGAGGCGATTCCTGCGCTCACCTCGCTCTCCAGGCGTGATAGTGATATTCAGCTGGTGACAGTCTGTACAGAGAAGAACAGGGCGAGGATGGAGTCCTGGCTGTCGAAGCAGCAGGGGGATTTCGTCATCCTGCTCGACCCCACGGCACGCCTGGCGCGGCAGTTGAATGTACACAGCTATCCTACCTATATCTATTTCGATACGAAGGGCAAGGAGGTGCAGCGTTACCTCGATATCCGAAGTGTCTGGAAGTTCTTCGATCTCGAGCGACCTCAGCCTGCCTCGGCCTCCGAGGAGTAAGAGCCACCCGTTTCCTCGGCAGGTTTGCGCGGTTTTCCCAGGCAGCCGATGAGGAAGCACGTCAGGGTGCCGATGATGATCCACCACCTCGATCCGATGTCCGGCAGGGCGAGGATCGTTTCGCTGGTTCCATCCGAGAGGTTCTCCAGCATGCCCTGCAGCAGGCCGGGGGCGTCCGCAGGTTTTTCCGTAAACTGGCGAAGCTGCAGCAGCAGGACGACCGGCACACTTGCGATCATTCCCGTCATTACGCTGAGGCCGTTGCCGCGTCGGGTCAATATAGCCAGCAGGAAGGCGCCGAGCAGTCCGCCGTAAAAATAGCTCAGTACATTGATGGCTGTGTTGAAGATGTTGTCCTGGCTGCCGACAAAGGCGATGGCTAGCCCGATCAGGAGGAAGGTCCAGAGGAAGGTTGCCAGGCGGGAGATTTTCATATAGTGAGCTTCGGTGCGCTCACCGTATTTTTGTACCAGGGGCCTGTAGACATCAGTAACGGTTGTTGCGCTGAGGGCGTTGAGAACGGAGGTGAAGCTCGACAGCGCCGCGGCCAGCAGCCCGGCCATGACCAGCCCGGCGAGCCCTGGGGGCAGATCCGTGACGATAAAGAGAGGCAGGAGCTCGTTCCTGTCCTGCGGCAGGAGATAGCCAGCAGCGCCTGCTTCGTGCCAGGCCCACAGCAGAGTTCCCAGCAAGAGGAAGAGGGTGGCCAGGGGGAGGATCAGGACAGCGCTGCCAAGCACGGAGAGACGTCCGGAGCGGGCATCACGGCAGGTGAGCATGCGCTGGGCGATGTCCTGGTCTGTTCCATGGGTGGCGAGGGTCAGGACCATTCCACCCAGCAGGCCGGCGAAGAGACCCTTGTTGTCGGAGATCGAGGTGTCGAGGTGGATCATCGACAGCTTTGAGGAGATGCCCTCGAGGTCAAAGATCGAGCCTGCCCCGCCAGGGAAGGCGGCGAGGATCCAGGCGCAGGAGGCCAGGCTACCTGCCAGCAGGGTGATGCCGAGGATCACGTCTGTCCAGACGACGGCCTTGATTCCTCCCTTCAGGGTGAAAGCTGCCCCGAAAAGTCCCAGGACGATAATTACGGTTTCGATCGAATCAGTCCCGAGGGCGATCCTGACTGCGAGGCAGCCGGCGTAGAGCCGCACGGCGCTGGCTATCACCCTGCCTGCGAGAAAGAAAAACGCAGAGAGCAGGCGGGTCCTTTCGCCGAAGCGCTCGGCGAGCAACCCGTAGACGGTGATGTACTCACGCCTGTAGAAGGCCTTGACGAAGATGAAGGCCAGGAAAACCCGTCCGATGGCGAAACCGGTGAAGAGCTGCAGCAGGGACCAGTCATTTTCGAAGGCGAAGAAAGGTATCCCGATGAATGTTACGGCGCTCGTTTCGGTGGCGATGATCGAAAGACTCGCCGCCCACCAGGGGATCGAGCGGCCGCCGAGGAAGTAGTCGCGGGTTGAGGATGGGTTACCAGAGGCGCGGAAGCCCACGGCGCCCACCCCCAGCAGGAAGAGCGCGACGAGCGACCAGTCGATAATGGAAAGGCCCGCTTGCATGGTCGGGAAGTATAGCAGATCCCCGATGGGGGGGCTGCAGTCGATTTCTTGTGGTCGCTCGAGGTTCTAACCGGACGCAGCTGCTGCTATAATCCACCCTTTAGCGACCAAGGTTAAGGAGCTCTAACGATGAAGATAAGCATCGAATACTGCGTTCAGTGAAACTACAAGCCTCGCGCCGTCAGTCTGGCGGCCGCAGTAGAAAATGCTTTCGAGACATCCCCTACCCTCATCGAGGGCAGGGGAGGAGTTTTCGAGATCAGGCTTGATGATGAGCTGGTGTTCAGCAAGAAGGGCCTGGGACGTTTCCCTGACAGCGAGGAGGAGGTCATTGACGCTCTTCGCGCCGCCGCCGGCTGATTGATGGCGCCCTTTGAACACGCTATCCAGATTCTTGAGTATGGGCGGATACGGGAGATTCTTTCCGCCTATGCCGAATCGGTTCTCGGGCGGAAGCTGGCCTCGGAGCTCCGGCCATGTCCGGATGGAGAGGAGCTGCGCCGGGTTCACGCTGAAACCAGGGAGCTTGGTGAGATCCTCGAGTCCGCAAGGCTGCCTCTTGCAGGGCTCTCCGACGTCTGCTCGGGACTCGAAGACAATGACTCGGGGGGTCAGCCGCTCGAGCCGGAGCATCTCTACAGGATCGTCGACCTGCTCCGGTCCGGCCTCGGCATTCGTGAGGCCTTCTGCCGCGATGAGGGCCGGTTCCCGGCGCTTTCGGAACTCGGCGAGGAGCTCGATGACCTGCCGGAGCTGAGGCAGGAGATACCGGAGATCATCGATCTTCATGAGGGCGTGCGCAGCGGGGCCTCGGAGAAGCTCTCCAGCCTGCGCCGCGAGCTTTCCACCCTTCAGGAGAAGCTTCGACAGGGAGCGGCCGCTTTACTCAAGCGCCCTGATCTCAAGAAATGTTTCCAGAGCGAAGGCGTCACATTGAAGAACGACCGTTATCTTCTGCCGGTGAAGGCGGAGTACAGGTCCTGGATGAAGGGGCCGGTGCGGGACAGGTCGCAGAGCGGTTCGACCCTCTACATTGAGCCCGAGCAGATTGTCCAGGACGGAGACAAGCTTCTCAGCCTGCTCGATCGAGAGAGGGACGAGGTGCTCAGGATTCTCTGGGAGCTGACCAGGAAGGTGCGGGATGAGCGGGTGACCCTCAGGAGGCTCCAGGGGGCGCTGGCGAAGGTTGACCTTACCGCAGCCAAGGCTGCCTACGCTGCCGCCTTCGGACTGATCTCTCCAGAGATCGGCGACGGCGAGATCCTCGACCTGCGGGATGCGCGGCATCCCTACCTGATGTGGCTCTCGCGAGATACCACCCGTGATTTTCGCGAGATCGACCTCGACTCGATTCTCGACAAGGTCGTACCGCTGGATCTTCGACTCGGTGATCCCGCGGGGATCCTGGTCGTGACCGGTCCGAATACCGGCGGAAAGACCGTGGCTCTCAAGACGGTCGGTCTCAATGTCCTGCTGGCTCTCAGCGGGGTCCCGGTCGCGGCCTCAAAGGCCAGCATCCCGGTCTACAACGACCTCTTTGTCGATATCGGTGATGAGCAGAGTCTCGAGCAGAACCTCAGCACTTTTTCAGGCCACCTCAAGCAGCTTGTCGAGATTCTCAGGGGAGCCACAGGCCGGTCCCTTGTGCTGCTCGACGAGCTGGGCTCCGGAACGGATCCCCTGGAGGGAGCCGCTCTGGGAACCGCTATTCTTGATTACTTTCGGGCCAAGGGCTGGAAGGCCATCATCACGACCCACCTGGGCTCGATGAAGAAGTATGGTTTTCTTCACGATGATGTGGAGAACGCGGCGATGGAATTTGATAACAGGAGTCTCAAGCCGACCTATCGCCTCCTGATGGGAGTTCCCGGTAATTCCAACGCTCTCGCCATTGCCCGGCGGCTGGGCGTCAGCGAAGAGGTGCTCAGCGTCGCGGAGGAAGAGATCGCCCGCATCGAGGAGCCGACAAGAGAGATTATCTCGCGCATGGAAAAATCTCGCAGAAAGGTCGAAAAGGAGCGTCGCAGGGCCGAGCGGGTTCGCGAGGAGGTGCAGGTTGAGAAGGCGGAATACGCCGAAAAGCTCGAAGAGATCGATATTCGCAGTCGGTCGCTCGAACGGGAGGCGGATATCGAGATCGACCGCGTGATGCGCCGCGCCAGGGAGGTCCTCAAGCCTATTGTTGACAAGTTGAAGAACGTACCGCAGACTCACAAGCCGATGGTGAATGAGCTTGCCAACGAGGTGGAGCTGCTTCTCATCGGAACGCCGTTGGGCAAGAAACGTGAAGAGTTCGCCCGCTCGCTGCGAAAAGACGATGAGGTTTGTGTTCCAAAGCTTCGCGGCAGGGGCAAGGTCAGAAAGATCAACAAGTCCGAGAGAGTGCTCACTGTGGTGCTTGATGGAATCCCTACGGAGGTCGGCTTTGACGACGTCTCCTGGGTCGATGGTGGTGAAGATTGAGGAACCCGCTCATGCAAGAGATCGATAAAACTGGGATCGTCCGTGGTCTTCTTTCGAGAGGAACTCCGGCATTGGCCCTGCTGGGCATCGTGGCTTTGATGATCGTGATGCCGGGGCTGGTTTCCGCCCAGGCCGACCCGTTTTCGGGTATGTCACCTCAAGCCCGCCCGATGACGGACGACTGGGGAGATCTCCGAGAGGGGTGGGAAAATTTCGGTAACATTGCCTACATTGTAGATGTCAGCCTCATGTTGATGCTCTCGATCATCCTGGCCGCGGTTATCGCCTACCATCCATCCACCCGCCGCAAGGCCTCGAACATCACCGAGTTCGAGCAGCCGAAGACCTTCCTGATGTATTCCATGGTGGGGGCCCTTATCGCCCAGCTGGTCCAGACCTATCCACCCATGGCGCTGGTGATCTTCGGGATCGGCGGCCTGCTGCGCTTTCGCACCGTGGTGGGGGAGGCGAAGGACACCGGCCGGGTCATCCTGGTGACTGTCGTCGGGCTCTGCTGCGGGCTCAAGATCTTTGTCGGGGCGATACTCGCCACGCTGATCGGGTGGATTCTCATCTGGTATCTCGAATCGCAGAACGCCGGTCGGATCGTGGTCAAGGGACTCAAAGATGTCGATATCCTCACTGCAGCGGAAACCTACCGCGGGATTCTCGGTGAGGCCGGCTGCACCATCATCCGCGAGCGCAAGAACCTGACCAAGGGCCGGGTCACCTTCATCGTCAAGACTCCCCCGGAGCTCGACGCCGAGGCGCTCGAGGAAGCCTTCGAGAAGGTACCCGAGGAGCAGCGCGGGGTGGTTGACTGGGAGATCAGCTGAGGGCGTCCCCATCTACCTGTACGAACACACGATCCGGCCCAACCAGTTCAATTATAAACTCAATATAATTATGATCTGCCTGTTCGCCGTGGCGGGGATGGTGTTGGAGTTGTTGAGCTTGCTGAGCCTGCTGGGCGACCCGGCCCCCGGAACGTACCTGCCCTGGTTCTTCTTTCTCTCTGCGCTTTACGCATGTTGGCTCCCTGTCCATGGTCTGACCGTGCGGGTGTCGGCCGACGCGGTCGTTGAATCGTGGGTCCTGGGGATCAAGGCAAAAAGATTCCCTGTCGGCGATATCCGGGAGCCTGCCATTGTGAAGACGACGGATGACTTCGACCTGGTCCAGTTCAAGATCGGTGACGGCTACATGGGGCAGCTCAGGACTGATGACCCGGAGGAATTGCTCGCGGCCATCGAGTCGGTGATTTCACCCGGCGATTGACGATTCGCCCCCTGGGCCGTTCTCACTCGGTGTACATCCGGATGACCCGCTCGAGTCCCCGCGAGCAGACCCGGCAGAACCTCTGCGGGTTGCGGGTGAACATGATGCAGTCGGTCTCCGAGCGATAGAGTCCCTTCGCCCGGTAGCCCGCTCCCTCGAAGGCGCCCACCTTGTCGGCGTACTTCTCCGTGGTGAGCATGGGGGCGGTCGTCTTCTTAACTTTTGAGAAGAGCTTCTCCATCTCGGCAGTGGAGGCCTTCGAGTCGATGAGCTCCTTGCGCTTTTTCTGGTAGGAGTAGGAGGCCTTGTCGTAGCTCTCCTGACGCCAGGGCGTCGGCAGGGGGGTGCCTTTCGCTACGAGATCTTTCCACTTGAGGTTTTCCGGGTCGAGCAGCGCGGTGATGTTCGGCTCCCAGGGCTCGACTCCCGGGGGGTTGAAGTCCTCGTAGGAAACAGAGGAGGTATAATACTCGTCGGCGAGTCCTGCGAAGGAGTGGCCAAGCTCGTGAACGAAGACGTAGGCGGCCTGGGATGAGTCGGCGGTGCAGGTCGACCAGAGGTTGAAGATCCCGCCGCCGCCGTATTTCGATGTATTGCCCAGGAGCAAGAGCATGTCGTAGGGCGCCAGCGCGGCTGATTCCCTGATGGCGCGGTTCTTATACGAGAGCACGTAGCGGTCGGAGTCGAAGGCGTTGAAGCTCAGGCCCAGCGGGGTGTCGTTCCACTTGCCGCCGCGGGGGTTGGTGATTCCATCTTGAGCCGAGTCGATGTGCAGAGCCCTTACGTTGAAGTTCTCCCGGTTGGAGGCGAAGGGCTCCACCTTGAACATGGCCTCGACCAGGCGGCGGACATCCGCCTCGAATTTTTTTCTGCTCGCAGCGCTGTAGCCGTCGGCCAGGATGAGGAAATCGACCTTGCTCTTCGCCGGGCCGCTCTCGAAGATCTTGATGACCTCGCCCGGGGCGTTGAGAGGGGATCGGTTGACGAACCGGCTCGCGGGATCGATCACGCCAGAGTAGATCTCTTTGAAGGTTCCGTCGTTTGAGCGCCTGGAGAGAGCGAGCTGGACCTTCTCCCTGGGCTCGGGGAAGCGCTGGGATTCGTGGAAGGTCCTCCAGATGCCTTTCTTCGCCTCGCCGATGGTCTCCCATTCACCGTAGATGCTGCAGAAGCCGCGCGAATAGATGACCCGCTTTGTTTCGAGATCCCTGACCGAGAAGATGTATTTTCCCAGCCCGGTGTTATCTACGAGAATGTTTCTCGAGCCGGGCCAGTCTCCCTCGAGCCGGATCTGGTCGAGGCTGACATATTCCTCCGCGGCGATACCCGTGTGGTTGTAGTCAAAACGCAGGGTCTTGCCGGTGAAGACCGTATCGAAATCAACCCGGGCTGCAGGAGTATCGTTGGCACGCTCCCGGGTGGAGCAGGAGATGGCGGCGAGGGCCAGGAGGGGAAGCAGCTTGGTCATCTTTTCTCTCGAGAGGCTGGGTGATTGGAATAAAGAGCCGAAAAATCGAATCCATAGAATACACCTTGCGCCGGGCTTCGTCATGGCCGCAGCCGATCAATATGGGTTTCTCAGTCGGTCATCTCGAGGAAGATCTCCTCGAGGTCGGAGCTGTCCGCCGCTGAGCGCAGCTCCTCGAGGGTTCCATCGTAGAGGAGCTTGCCGTGGTCCAGGATTCCCAGGCGCTCGGCGATGTTCCCGGCGATATTAAGGGAGTGGGTGGACATGAAGATCGTGACGCCGGTCTCACATCGCCTGCGCAGGAACTCGATGGCGCTGCGAATGTTGCGCGGATCCAGGCCAACCCAGGGCTCGTCGATGATCGCCACCCGTGGATCGTGAAGGAAGCAGGAGCAGAAGGCCAGCCGCTGCCGCATGCCGTGAGAGTAGGTGCCGATGAGCTGGTGGGCATCTTCTGAAAGGGAGAAATAGTCGAGCAGATCCTCGGCGCTGGAGGATAGCGCCGCAGGCTCGAGGCTGTGGAGACCTCCGGTGAACTGCAGGAATTCCCAGCCGGTGATCTTGTCGTAGAGGTAGGGGTGGTCAGGGATGTAGCCGATCTTTTTTTTCGCCTCGGTCGGATGGGCGGTGATATCGATGCCATCGATGAGCACCTCTCCATCGCTTGGTTTGAGCAGGCCGGCCATGATCTTCATGGTCGTGGTCTTTCCCGCCCCGTTGGGTCCCAGGAAGGTGTAGAAGACGCCGGCGGCGATTTGCAGGTTGAGCCGGTCGACGGCTGTTTTTTCGCCGTATCTTCTCACCAGGCCGCGTATTTCAATCATCATCAGCTCCAGTCATTTTCCGGTTCCCGGCGCTCTCTTACCGAGTCCTTCCAGGGCGCGTTTTCTATTGGCCACCTTTGTCATGACCAGGTCAAGGGGCGGTCCCAGCTCCTGTCTCAGGACCTCGCCGCCGGAGGTCACCCAGGAGCTGATTGTTTTTGAGCCGTAGCGGGTCTCCACGACCCAGGTGTCGACAAAGAGCCCCTCGATCTTTCGCGCCTCCTTGCGCAGCACCTCGATGGTGGCCGATTCGGAGCCGAAGCCGAGAGATGATAACGGGTCGAAGACCGGTACACGGTAGGTTTTTCCCTGCTTGAGGCCGGAGATCGGGATTGTCGGGGCCAATCCGTTGGAGAGCGTGAGCTTGTCGCTGGGGAGCTTGACGGCGAGCAGGGCCGCTTCATCTTCTTCATGAAAGAGCTCGACCAGGAATTGGTCTCCCCTGTCGCGTCCGACCAGGAGGAAGCTTGCCCTGGCCGTCTCCGTCTGCCGTCTGAAGGTAGCCAGCGACAGGTTCATTCTCAGGCTCAGCGGTCTCATGTCTTCATCCAGGACGAGGAGACCGTTGAGCTCGAACTGACGGTTGTCTGGAAGGAAGCTTGCCAGGATGGTAGGGACCGGCAGCCGCCCCCTGTAGACCGTCTCGATGCCGATATGATATTCGTTGCCGGCATCGATGTAGAGCTTCTCGACGGTATAGCCGGAATAGCCGATGCGCTTGCCCTTGCTCCGAATCGACATCCAGCTTTCCCTGAGGTTCGCGCCCGCGAGGTAGCCCTGAATTCCCCCCTTGAACTGCCCGACCTTCTCAAGCTCCGCCTCGCGAGAGATCAGCAGGGCGTTCATCGAGATCCAGAAGGCGATGACCAACAGTGAAAAGAAGGGCTCGATGTATTTCAAAATTCACAGCGCTCCAGGTTGCGCTCTCCCATTCGCAGGACGGCTCGGCAGAGGATGAGGGTAAAGACGCCGGCAACGATGTAGCCGGTGAGCCGAACCAGGAGCGAGTACTTTTCGACGGACGGAGAGGCGGCCAGCAGCAGCTCGGGAAGCGACTGGATGGCCACCAGTATGGCGATCGTGAGGGCACTCGCGAAGAAGTTGAGGGTTCCTCCCAGGCCAACGGCGATTCGTGCAGGATTGCTCTCATCGAAGCTGGGATAGGCCGCTCCGAGTCCTGTCGACAGGGAGGTCAGGCAGAGAGTCGCGAGGATCATCGTGTAGACGGCTGAGAGAAAAAATTCAGGAGGACTCCTCAGGGCCAGGTTGGATATGGTGATGGTCAGGAGTCCCAGGGGGAGGATGATCGCCATGGCAAAGGCGCCCTTCTGAGTCATCAGCCGCCGCCGTGGAATGGGCGCCAGTCCAAGCACCCAGAAGGCGCGGCCTTCGAGGCTCAGGAGGGGATAGATAAAGCGGGAGGTGAAGGAGGAGATAATCATGCAGACGGCTACCTGGTTGGCAAAGTAGATGAAGCGGTAGAGCCGGAAGTTGTTGACGCTGTCCTTGAAAAAATCCGGAACCTGCAGGAGGCTTAGCGAGTAGATAAGCATCAGCAGCAGAAAGAGCAGAGACTGGGCCAGCTGGGAGGGGTTTCGAATGAAGAGGAGGAGGTCTTTGCGCAGGAGAGCGGCCATGGGGCTGCCGCCGGGACGCCAGGTCGTCGCAGATTTACTTCCAACAGTCGCCAGGGTGGAAGAGGAACCCTGGTGGGCCGTCCATTCCCGGTTGTAGTACCTTTTTCCATAGAGGGAGAGCAGCGGCAGGAAAATGAGGGTATTGGCCAGCAGCGTGAGCGTGTTGCTGAGAACCTCACCGTGGGTTCCGTGAACGGCGGAGCTGATCGCCGTGCTGGCCCAGCGGCTCGGGGACCAGGGTGAGCGAAAGACCTCGAAGCCCGAGGCGAAGCGGTCCAGGACCAGGAGATTCTTTCGGTTTTCTTCAATGGTTCCGAATTCAAAGGAGCGCAGGAAGAGCCAGCCCAGCAGGGCCAGGGCGGCCAGGGCTGCCAGCAGCAGCATCTTCGGAGAAAGTCGCCTGAACAGGGGGGCCAGGATGATCGCCAGGAGCGCGCCGAGACATCCGGAAAAGAGAACGAATATGAACATCACCGAGACCATCTCCGCGTAGTAAAGCGGCGGAGCGTCCTCGTGGACACCGTAGGCCACCATCACAGGCAGGCAGAGAAAGAGCGTGGCCCAGGAACTGATCGCGATCGATTCCGTCAGCTTCAGCAGGAGGATGGAGCGCGGGCGGGCCGGGGTCTGGAAGAGAAAGGCCGTCTCCTTGCCGAGAAAGAGTGTCGCGTAGGAGATGATGATGGTGGAGAGGACCACCAGGACGAGGAGAGCCATGAGCAGCAGGGAGATCATCTTGGCGTTCAGGTCGCCAAAGGCCTTGAAGTCGGCGATGAACCTGAAGCTGTTCAGGCTGATCCAATAGCCCAGGCCGATCACGTTTCCAAGTCCGAAAATAATGACCAGGCTCTTCGCCGCGGAGTCCTTCCTGACGTTCATGATGGAGTTTCGCAGGCCCGAGACGCGCAGTCGAATAAGGGGAAGGACAGCGTTCATTGAGCTTCCGCGGCCAGCAGCTCGTTGAGTTTTCCGTCAGCTCTCGCCTCTCGCAGGACCTCCAGCAGCCTCCTGGGATGGCCGCCCGTTTTTTCCTGCAGCCGCTCAAGCAGCGCAAGCTGGGCGGTGTAGGTCTCGCTGGCGACAACCCTGGCGTTGGAGGCCAGCGTAATGGTATCCGCCTGCAAGAGCTCACGCGCGGCGCGGGTGGCCGAGGCGAAGAGCTCCTTCTTTCTGGCCAGCTTGTTTTTACGGGAGGCCGCTCCCCTGTAGAGTGTCTCGAGATCAGTTTTCAGCCTGGAGATGAGCTCTTTGTACTGGCTGTCGAGTTGCTGCGCCCGGCGATATTTCTTCAACTCTGCCTGGCCGGCCGCTTCGGGATGAGCCAGGAAGAACAGGCGGGCTCCCTCGCGTCCCATGTGGGTGGCGAAGCCCTCGTTCAGCTGTCCCCGTGAAGGGATGAAGAGGGTTCTGTGGGTGATTTCATGGAGAAGCAATTCCACCAGCTCCGGCATGGAGAGAGAGAGCATGCTGGAGAGCAGTGGATCGCTGAACCAGCCCAGGGTGCTGTAGGCCTGCACCGGGAAGACCTCCGCATCCCAGCCATCTTCACGAAGGGCGAGTGCCGTCGCGCGGGCATCTTCGAGATTGAAAAAACCCTTGTAGGGAACGCAGCCTACGAGCGGGAAGCACCACTGGTAGGGGACGAGGGCCAGCGGATGGCTGGCGACGACCGTATAGCTGACGGGTTCGCCTTCAGTGTCGAAGTGAGATGTGTAGGAGTCTCCGGGTTCGAGCCCCAGCTCATCTTCGGCAAACTCGATGATCCTGGGAATCCAGCTGAGCTTGCCGCGCTGGGATGCATCGAGCGAATCAAGGAGGATGGTGTCGTCGAGCTCCACCCGGTTCAGCGAGATGTCGAGCTGGCCGAGTCCCTGCTGGAAGAGGTAGGGGCCTCCGCAGCCGCTCAGCAGGAGCGTCAGCACCGGCAGCAGGACCCTGCCGGGCTTCCGCAGGCCTGGACAGCTGGCTATACGGCGCGTTTCAACCTCAGCCGAGGTCGCGGGCCAATAGGTCTTCCTGGGTTTCACGTCGCACCACCTCGCGAGTCTTTCCCTGCTCGACGAAGACGACGGCAGGTCTGTAGAAGAAGTTGTAGTTGCTCGCCATGGTGTGATTGTAAGCCCCTGTGCACTGAACGGCCAGCAGGTCACCGGATTTTGGTGCAGGAAGAAGGGCCCTGGGGACCAGGGTGTCTGTTTCGCAGTGCCTGCCGGATATCCGGACCTCGCTCGACGCCTCCTCCCCGGCCCTGTTGGCCAGGATGACAGGGTAGGGGGATCCGTACATGACGGGCCGGGGATTGTCTGAGAGCCCGCCATCGACCGAGACGTAGGTGCGGGTATTTCCATCTGCGGAAGGAACGGTCTTGATGGGGCCGATCTCGTAGAGGGTGAGGCCCAGCTCTCCGACGATCGATCTGCCGGGCTCGATTCCAATGCGGGGTATTTCCAGTCCTCGCGCGGCCGCCTCGCGCTCGACACCATCGACGATCGCCTCGGCAAGGGACCTGGGCTCCGGAGGCTTGTCGCTCTCCTCGTACTGGATTCCCAGGCCGCCGCCCAGGACCACCAGCTCCGGGTTCCAGCCGGTCTTCTCCCTGGCGCTGAGCAGGAGGTCCATCAGCTTCGCCGCCAGCAGCTGGAAGGGCTCGAGCTCGAGAATCTGGCTTCCGATGTGCGAGTGGATTCCGATCAGCTCGATGCCCGGCATGGAGAGGCATTCTTCGATTGCCGTGAGGGCGGCCCCGGATTCTACCGTGATGCCGAACTTGGTGTCGTTGCGGCCGGTCGAGATCGCGTCGAGGGTGTGAGCATCAATCCCCGGCGACACCCTCAGGATGGAGCGCTGCCGGATGCCCCGCTCTGCGGCCAGCTGCGAGAGACGCCTGTATTCATCTGTCGAGTCAAGAGCTACGAGCCCCACGCCAAGGTCGAGGGCCGCCTCGATGTCTTCATCTTTCTTGTAGTTTCCATGCAGCGTGACCTTCTCCATCGGAACGCCGGCCTCGGCGACCAGGCGGAGCTCGCCAAGGGAGGCTACGTCGAGATGGAGGCCGGCTTCGCAGGCAAGGCGTGCCATGGACTTGCAGAGAAAGGCCTTGGTGGCGAAGGCCACCGTGGCCGAGGGGGATTTGTCCTGGAAGGCCTCCCTGTACTCAACGCAGCGTCGGCGCAGGGCCTCCTCGTCGATCACGTAGAGGGGCGTCCCATGGTTTCCGGCCAGCTCGACGGTATCGCAGCCGCCCACCTCGAGATGTCCCTTTTCGTTGATAGTCTGTGTTCCAAAAAGCATCTTTAAATTCAATCGCCTTACTCTGGCTCCGAGAAATGAAAAGCGAACCGACTATTAATATAAGAGGCGGGTGCTAATGCAAAGGCAAACCGTGAAGCCCGCAGGATCATTCAGAGGGCCTGGTCATCGATTCGGGATCGAGCGCCTTGTCGAGGTCCTCTTTCGAGACGAGCTCTTTTTCCTCGAGCAGCGCGCGAACGGTCTTACCGGTTTCGAAGGCCTCCTTGGCCACCTTGGCGGCCTCGTCGTAGCCAATGAGGGGATTGAGCGAGGTGACCATGGACAGGCTCTCCTCGATCAGCGAGCGGCAACGCTCGGCATCGGCCTCGAGACCTCGGATGCATTTTTCGGTGAAGACCCGGGCTACATTGGCCAGCAGCCGCATCGACTCGAGGAGATTGCGGGCGATGAGGGGGAGCATGGTGTTGAGATCGAGCTGACCCCACTGACCGCCAAGCTGCACGGCGAGGTCATTCGCCTGGACCTGGGCGCCGACCTGGATCACCGATTCGCACATGACCGGGTTGACCTTGCCGGGCATGATGCTGGAGCCGGGCTGGGTCGCCGGAAGCTTCAGCTCTCCCAGGCCGCAGCGCGGCCCCATGGCGAGCAGGCGGATGTCATTAGCGATCTTCATCATCGAGACGGCGATCGTCTTGAGGGCCCCGCTGACGGCCACGGCCGCATCCTGGGCCGCCTGCGCCTCGAAGTGATTTTCAGCCTCGGTAAATTCGATGCCGGTTTCGCTCGACAGTTCAGCGGCCACCATCGAGCCAAAGGCCGCCCTGGTGTTGATCCCGGTTCCAACCGCGGTGCCGCCGATGGCGAGCTCCCGGAGGTGTCCGAGGGTGTCGCGGAGATGGGAGATGCCGTGCTCGACCTGGCTGGCGTGTCCGCCAAGCTCCTGTCCAAGGCGAATCGGCGTCGCGTCCATGAGATGGGTGCGTCCTATTTTCAGGACATCCCAGAACTCCTCTGATTTCTTTTTCAGCTCGGCCTGGAGCTCATCGAGGGCGGGGATGAGACGTGACTGGGCCGACTCGGCCGCCGCCACGTGAATCGCCGTGGGGAAGACATCGTTGGATGATTGGCCCAGGTTGACGTGGTCGTTCGGGTGGACGGACTTGTCTCCGATCTCTCCGCCCCGCAGCTGGATCGCGCGGTTGGCGATGACCTCGTTCGCATTCATATTGGATGAGGTTCCCGAGCCGGTCTGGTA
>CAUZHA010000112.1:0-15088 GCA_963579555.1 Planctomycetes bacterium UBA1146 | reverse complement strand
ACCGAGGATTATTATTCTCTCTACGGGATTTTTTCCGCCAGCGAAGCGCCGATATCACTTCCCGTGATTGGCCAGCCGCTGAACCCGGGCGCCTTTGCCGGGTTTAAAAACAAGCACGACGAAATCAGCGGCAAGCTGCGTCATCACATCGACTCCCGGCATGAACTGATCACCCGGACGGCCCGTGAGAGAACGGCAGACTACCTCGTTCGTGCGGCGACGACGAAACCAGACGTGGCGGAGACAGGCGTCTTTTTTCTCTCTCTCTCCCCGGAAGATCTCCGGCCCCTCCTGGTGGCGCGCTGGCGGCGTTATCTCGAGGGGAGGAGCAGTCCTGCGGACCCGGTCTTCGGTCCCTGGTCGGAGCTGCTGGCCATCCAGGGCGACGACTTCGCCGGCAAGGCCTCCCTGGTTGTGAAAAAGTGGTTGAGCCGCGCCACGGGAACGGCGGAGGGACAGCTCAATCCTCTGCTCAGGAAGGCCCTGGCTGAAGATGTGCCCCGTTCGCGGCGGGCGCTCGCAGCGCTCTATGGTTCGGTTTTCAAGCGAGTCTACCAGGATTGGGTCAAGGCGGCTGGCAAGGCGGAGCTCGCTGAGGCGGAAAGGCAGCTGCTGGTTCCATTGGTTTCCAGGGAGGGGCCGCTTTTTATCCCCAGGCGCCTGACCTACCTGCACATGTCCAGGGTGCCGAGGGACCAGTACGGCGGTTTTCTCAAGCAGCTCGACGGAATTGCGGTGGGAAATTCGGGTGCTCCACCGCGCGCCATGGTGCTGGTGGACGGTGAAGATCAGCGTGATCCGAAGGTCTTTGTCCGGGGTAATCCAAGGCGGCCGGGATCCAGTGTCCCGAGGCGCTTCCTCAAGGTGCTTTCAAGGGGTGAGCGGCCGGTTTTCGACGAGGGCAGCGGCCGCGCTGAACTTGCCGGGGCGATAACCCATCCGGACAATCCCCTGGCGGCACGTGTGATGGCCAACCGTATCTGGATGCACCTGTTAGGCGCTCCCCTGGTCAGCACACCGAATGATTTCGGCGTGCGCAGCGACCTGCCCACCCATCCTCGATTACTCGACTGGCTTGCTCGCACCCTGCTGGATGAAGGCTGGTCCCTGAAACGGCTTCAGCGGGCCATCGTGCTCTCCAGCGTCTACAGCCAGTCAAGCCTGGGTCGTGCCGAAGCCGTCGCGGTGGATCCGGTCAACCGCCTCTTCTGGCGAGCTCGGCGCAAGCGCCTGGATTTCGAGGCGATGCGTGATTCGTTGCTGGCTGTCGCTGGCCGGCTGGATACCCGGATGGGCGGGCCCTCGGTGGATATAGCAAAGGATATGGCCAACCGCCGCAGGACGGTCTACGGCCTGGTAGACCGCCAGGAGCTACCGGGCCTCTTCAGGTCGTTTGATTTTCCCAGCCCGGATCAGTCGATCGGCAGACGCTCGAATACGACAGTTCCCCAGCAGGCCCTCTTCGCCATGAACTCTTCCTTCCTGGTCGTCCAGGCCCGGGAGCTGGCAAGAGCCACGGGTGGACCCGCGGCGCGTGATCGTCTTGAAGCGCTCTACAGCAGGCTCTACCAGCGCCGGCCGGGGGACCGTGAGAGGAGTGAGGGGCTTGTCTTCATCGAGGCCGCCAGTTCCGGGGACAGCCGGCAGAATTTCGGGGCCTGGGAGCAATATGCCCAGGTGCTTCTTCTGACCAATGAATTCTTTTTTGTGGATTGACAGGATGAACAGGCCGAATCCTAACGAGCTGGTGCCCGGTCTCGGTCGGCGCGAGATGCTTCAGAAGACGGGAGTCGGAATGGGCTGGCTCGGATTGTTCGGTCTCCTCTCGGATTCCCGGATTCTTGGCGAGAGCGCCATTGGTTCCCCCGATCCGGGCAATCCTCTCCTGGCCCGTCCACCTCATTTTCTTCCCAGGGCGAAGAACGTTATCCATATCTATCTCAACGGAGGTCCATCCCAGGTGGACACCTTCGATCCAAAACCCGCCCTGAAGAAGTATTCAGGTAAGCCACTGCCCGGCGGCAACCTGACGACCGAGCGGCCGACCGGCGGCTTGCTTCCTTCCCCGTTCAAGTTCAGGCGCTATGGGGAAAGCGGACTCGAGATCAGCGAGATCTTCAGCCGCACGGCGGCCCATGCCGACGAGCTGACGATTATCCGGAGTATGCATGCGAATACGCCGAACCACGAACAGTCGATGCGATTGATGAATTGCGGCGATGAGAGGCTGAGCCGCCCGAGCCTTGGTGCCTGGCTGCTTTACGGCATGGGAACCGCGAACCAGAACCTGCCGGGTTATGTGGTCATGTGCCCCGGCTACCCGGTTGCGAACGTGTCGAACTGGAGGTCGGCTTTCCTCCCGGGAATCTACCAGGGGACCCATATAGATACCCGTAAGGCGAGGGTGAAGGACATGGTTGAGAATATCGAGGCGCGCCATGTTTCCCCTGCGGCACAACGCAGGCAGATCGACCTGCTCTCAGCACTGAATCGCCGTCACCAGGATGCTCGCGGTGGAGGCGCCGCTCTTGAGGCGCGGATCCAGTCGTTTGAGCTTGCCTTTCGCATGCAGCTCGAGGCGACCGATGCTTTCGATATCAGCCGTGAGCCGAAATCGATTCGCGAGCTCTATGGCTCGAGCCTGCAGAGCCGGCAGCTCCTGATGGCCCGCCGGCTGGTGGAGAGAGGGGTCCGGTTTGTTCAGCTCTATCACGGCAATGTGCAGCCATGGGACAGCCACTCAGAGATCGGCAAGAATCACCGCAAGCTCGCAGGTGAATGCGACCAGGGCATCGCTGCGCTGCTGACAGACCTGAAGCAGAGAGGATTGCTTGAAGACACGCTGGTGGTCTGCGGAGGCGAGTTCGGCCGGACCCCGGCGGTTGAGGTTCCCCAGCCCGGTACAGGAAACAATCGTCTCGGCCGGGACCACAACCACTGGGGCTTCAGTGTCTGGCTGGCAGGAGGGGGGATCAAGGGTGGGCAGGTCTACGGCGCCACCGATGAGTTTGGATACAAGGCGGTGGAGAACAGGGTTCATGTCCATGACCTGCATGCTACGATATTGCACCTGCTCGGCTTTGATCACGAAAAGTTAACCTATCGGCATGCGGGCAGAGATTTCAGGTTGACGGATGTTTCAGGAAGAGTCGTCAAGGAGGTCATTTCATGAGCCGCTATTCGTCTTTCTTTATTTCCTGCCTTGTTGTTTTCGCCGGATCCGGACTCTACGCCGGAGAGTTGTCAGAGGCCGTTTTTAATCGGCTGCACAAGCAGCTCCAGGTGTCCAATAAAGCTCCCTGGCGGACCATTCCCTGGAAGACCTCCCTCCTCGATGCCCAGCGTGTCGCGGTGACTGAAAAGAAGCCGATCTTCATCTGGGCCATGGACGGTCATCCGCTCGGCTGCACCTGAAACAACGGAGTGCTTGACCGTGAGTCAACATTCAACGATCCGGAAATTGTCGACCTGCTGAAGTCCCGTTTTATTCCCGTCGCGATCGACCAGGCCTATCAGCGGCGCCAGAAAGACGCTGAGGGAGATTTTTACCGCAAGATCGCGGGGCAGGGGCCTCGCAACAACTTCAAGGGCACCACCCAGGGGCTTTATCTTGCCACGGCCTCCGGAAAGTTCCTTGGCTACAACAACAACAGGGGCGGGGATCGTGTCAAGCGACTGATGAAAAAGGCGCTCGCTGTTTTCAAGGCGCCCGCTGCGGACGTTATCGAGCGCGGAAAGGCGGATGCCCGCTACAATCCGAGCCCACCCGAGGGCGGGCTGGTCGTACGGGTGCAGGCGAAGATCCTCGGTGGTTACGAAGAGACCGAAGACCGCTGGAAGAAGATATTCCAGGAATCGCTCTCACGCGATAATCTCTGGGTAACAAGGGATGAGCAGGATGCCCTGGCAGCCGGCAGGGTCCCGCCGGCACTCCAGAAGCGCATCGCGCGTTACCACCTCGTCGACAATACCCGCGGCGAGCCGCCGATGTGGAAGGCCGATGAGATTCGTTCCATCGAGTTCTCCCTGAAGGACGGTCGCCTGAGCGGGAGTGTTCACCTGGAGACAGCCTCCGGTGAGCGCGGCTACAAGGTGAGCCTGCTGGGGCATGTCGAGAAGAAGAACGGGAGAGTCACCCGCTTCGATCTCGTCGCCCGGGGAGAGTTCTGGGGAGAGGGGACCTATACCCGTGGAGCTCCCAAGGGCAGGTTTCCGCTGGCAGCCTCCTTCACCCTGGCCGATGGAACCGATATCGCCGATGGCGTACCGCCGCAGGGCTCGCGCGGCTGGGTGCGCGGCTACCTGCGGCAGTAGGCTGTCGGGAGGACCCCCGGATGGGGTCAGGATTAATTCATGAAGGCGTCGAGGTCTTCATGGTAGCTCGCCCTGTGCTCGGGTTTGGAGTAACGGCGCAGCTCCGCGTAGTTGTGCATCTCCTTTCGTCCGCGCTCAGAGAGTTCGTGCAGAACGCGGTCCTGGAGCAGCTCCAGCTCGCTGATGAGCTTGCTGGTTCCGGGGATTCCGTAGCAGTAGCGGCTGAAGAAGGCCAGCTGGGTCCGGACCATTCGGGATGCCTCGCGATACTCACCGTCGCGGTTCATTCCGGACGCCTTTCGCACCACGTCTGACTGCCAGAGCTCGGCGACTCTCAGGCAGAGCTTCTTGTCGCGTTTCTGTTTTTTGAGGGAATCGCGGCTGCCGGCAAACTCCAGGCTGGCCGAGTCGAGCTCGATGAATTCTTCGTCTCCACCGGGCCGTCTGAAGGTGATGCGCGCCTTGAAATTGAGCGAGCTCTGAGGCTCCCCGCGTGGGCAGGTCAACCGCAGGATGAGATGACGCTGACGGCCTTCGATGATCGAGCCGAGGTGGCAGCGAACTCCAGCCTCTGTTCGGCTTGTCGGAAGCTCTCCTACGCATTCGGCCAGGATGCCGTGGGCAGGCAGGAAAACGTCGACCTTGATATCTTCCGCGTAGGTGTTCATGAGTTCATTCAGCTCTCCCATGAGAACCTCGATGATCTCTTGCGGCCTTTCCGCGCGGTGGAGGAGTCCACCGCCATTTTCACTGAGGACAGAGAGCTGCTCAGGGGAGTAGTCATCCCCGATTCCGACGCAGGTTGTGTAGACCCCGCGCTCTCTCAGCTCCGCTGAGTGATGGGCCAGCTCGCGGGGGTCGAGAATCCCCTGGTTGGCATGGCCATCGGAGAGCAGGATGACCTGGCTGCGGCGTCCGTCTTCACCCGGGCGGGCGACCGTCTCGGCTCCCCGGAGCCATCCGTCGGAGAGGCAGGTCATTCCTCCGGAGTGGATCCCGGCCAGCATGGCATCGGCACGGGTCTTTCCAGCCTTGGTCATCGAGAGACCCTCGAAGAGGATATCGACGCAATCATCGAAGACCACCACCGAGAGGGTGTCCTTCGGTCGCAGCTGCTCCGCGACTCCGCGGGCGGCCTCCCTGGCCGCGGCCAGCGGCTCGCCCTGCATGGAACCCGAGCGGTCGATAACCAGGGCGAGGTCCATGGGGGCTCGCTTCATCTTCGACCTGCGGTCCGGCTCCGGAGCGTCCATGCTCACCTCGAGGTAGCGGACAGAGTCCCCCTTGGGGTTGATCAAAGAACGGTCAAAACGAATAGCTGTATGTTTCATGGGATGTTCTCCATGTTTCTGCCGGGAGCCGAAGTTCCGACGGGATTTAAAAGTCGCGGGAGATGAGTGCGCGGAAAGCATCGGCAATGCTCTCGAGCGCGGCGAGGTCGTCTCCACCGAGGCCGCGGGCGCGGAGCTCGATGTCGGGGGTGACCTCGATGGCCACCCACCACTCGCCCTTGGCGCGGCGGGTGGGGGGATGGTGACCCGGGGTGATTTGTCGCAGCTGGCGCACGGCCTGGCGCAGGCGGGAGTCGCTGCGTCCGGGTCCAGCCGGGCTGCCAGGACTGCGGAGGCGCCGAATGTAATCGAGCGCCGAGTCCGCAGGAGGGGGGGCGGGGTAGTCAGGAACGCCTGGCTTGCTGTCAGAGTCCATGGAGCAGAAGTCCATGGGCGCTTCATCCGATGGCGCATATTCATCTTCGGGATACTGGCGGCCAGGCGGCTCCCAATGCGGCTTTGAGGCGATGGAGGCAATGTCCTCCTGTCCATGGGCGATCGCCTTGACCTTTTCCGGTGTCAGCTGAAGCAGGAGGCGGCGAACCTCATCGAGGGGCAGCTTGCCCCTGTTCTTGAGCTTGCCCAGGAACAGAAGTCGATCCAGGTGTTCCTGTCCGTAGCTCGCGTACCGTCCCCGCGAATAGGCGCCGGGCAGGAGCCCTTTGTCTATGTAATTGCGAATGGTACGGGAGCCGAAACCGGTCCGGCTCTCGAGCTCTTTGAGGGTGTATTTCCTAGTCGACATGGAGTGTATTCTAATGCAACATGTTTAAATGGCAAGTTAAAATTAACAGTAATATAGCATTCTGAGGTCTTATTGGGCATGTAACGCTTTAAAGCGCCATTTTAGAAGGAGTTAAGCCGTGCGCTTGCGGGAGGGGGGTGCTCCCGGAGGAAATCCTGGTCAATTTCCAGGGGAGGGGGCAGGCCAGGTTCAGAGGAGCGAAGGCGGTACATCAGACCGGGCGGAGATCAGTTTCCGTTTGATTGCCGCAGGTCATAGCTTGCCAGTCGATCGGCCAGCCGGAGCACCAGGTGCCCCTTGGCCAGGGCAGGAGAAGAACATCTTGTGCCTGCGAGCCGGGAGCTGGAGAGCTCCTGGAAGCTTCCGCTGTCAGCCCGGGTGATCCACAGCTGCCTGCCTCCGCTGGCTATGCTGATGATCTTCCCATCTGCGAGAATGGGGGAGGTGATCTCGACTTTTTTCGAGTGTCGCCAGTGAATCGAGCCATCATGCAGCGCGACGCAGAGCGCCTCGTCTCCTCCGAACAGGTAGATGGTATCCCCGGTCACGATCGGGGAGGCGGCGCCTCGGCTCTTGCGGGCGATATTCCACAGGGGCCGGGCCCCTGTGGGGCTGAGCTTGTAGGCGACGAGCCCCAGCTCGTCATCGTTGGTGTGCAGGACGGCTATATCTCCTGAGACGACCGGGCTCGACGCCCCTCCGCCCCTGGCTGTCCAGGCGATCTCTCCGGTTTCTGTATCGACACATCTGAAGCGTTTCCCATCTCCGTTGACGAGAGAGTAGGATTTTTTTCCATGGTTCCAGCTGGCCGGGGATGAATCCCTGCCGCGCACTCCGGGTTGCTGCCAGAGGATCTCTCCGGTTTCTTTGTCGAAGGCCATCAGGTGCCTGGCCACGACCATCGCTTTGTTTCCGGCTACGAGGAATGACGAGGGACCGCCTCCATTCGGGAGCTCCGCTGTCCAGAGGGACTTGCCGTTTTCCTGGTCGACGCAATGGGCGTGGGTTGTCCCCAGGAAATAGACCCTGCCCTGGTGTACACAGGGGGTGCTCGATCCGGTTCTCTCTTCGAGTTTTCCAGTCGCGCTGTATTTCCATGCGGTCTTGCCATCCTTGAGGTTGACGCATAGGAGGACATCTCGCGCGGCATTGAGTGTCGTTGGGATAGCCCTCAGGGTGCGCTCCCGGAGCTTTGCGGGGATGTCGTTTTTTTCGAACCAGTCATCGAGGCTTTCCTGGCTGGGAAATTCACGATCTTGAACAACATCAAATTTCTTGAGAACCTCAAGCGGGGTCGCATCCGGCCCCGCCTTCAGCCGTCGGGATACGACACTTTTCCAGCGCTTGTCGTTTTCCCCCAGGTTCTTCTCTGTCCAGTTATCGATGCGGTCTTCGAGAGCCCGGCCAAGGAGATCCGGAGGGAGTTCCGCCCTGGCCTTCTCCATTGCGGCGAGCAGGGCAGCGGGCATTTCACCCTGGTCAAACCAGCGCAGTCTCCTGAGGATCTCTTTGCTGAGACGTCGATAGGGGACCTCGGTCTGTGAGCGCCAGTTGATGTAGAGAAAGGCCTGGCCGCCGGCGATCACGGGGCTTCCATAGCCGCATTTCTGGGGAAAGGTTTCGCTCTCCCAGGACAGGCCGGGACCCTTGCTTGTCCAGGTCTCGGCGATGGGCACAGAGTTCTTGATAACACCTGCCCGATTGTGTCCACGCCATTGTGGGAAATCATTGGCCTGCGCGGCGCAGGAGGTAAAAAGCAGACAGGTTACGATGATGGAACGGAATATTTTCATGCCAGCAGTTCGTGGATGACCTCTTCGTGTATGTCCGTCAGGCGATAGTCGCGCCTGGCGTGGGTTGAATAGAAGAACGAAGCTGAGGGTCAATAGAGATTTGATGTGTGTCATCGGGACTTCTATCTGCTCCGGCTGTGGCGAGCCGCTATTTTAGCTCCAGTGGATCAGGGGTTCACCTCATTATTCGTTTCGCCAGGAGCCTGTTTCTCAGGTACAACCAAGTCGACGCTTCCGGAGGCGCTATCTATGAACCTAATTCGAGTTGTCGTGCTGATGCTGTTGCCCGCTTGGGTTTTTGCAGTCGACAGGCCCAACATCCTGTTTATCTTTACCGACGACCAGTCACATCGAACGGTCAGCTGCTACCCGGAGGCCTATGATTGGGTAAAGACGCCCAACATCGACCGCCTTGCGAGGCAGGGGGTTCGCTTTACCCACGCCTATATGGGCACCTGGTGCATGCCCTCCCGGGCGACCATGCTCACCGGGCGTCACCAATACGGGATCGAGTCCATGCGCATGGAGGGGGAGTATCCCGGCAGCACCTATGATCCGAAGAAATGTCGCTTCTGGCCGAGCGTCTTTCGGCGGGAGGGCTACCAAACGGCACAGATCGGAAAATGGCATACCGGTGTCGACACGGGCTTCGGGCGCGACTGGGACTACCAGGTCGTCTGGAATCGCCCGCGCCATCCAGCCAACGCGGGCAGCTATTACGAAGACCAGCTGATTGAGATCAACGGCAAGCCGGCGGCGAAGGTCTCCGGTTATACAACCGACTGGTATACGGACCGGGCCGATGAGTACATCCGGGGGAAGCACAGGGACAAGCGGAAGCCCTGGTACCTCTGGCTCTGTTACGGCGCGGTGCACGGGCCCTACACGCCTGCCGAGCGTCATCGGGGAGCTTACGCGGGCGCCAGGGTGCCGGTGCCGGACGATGTTTTTCCCGGGCGCAGCGGCAAGCCCGAATATGTTCGCAAGAGAGACACCTGGGTTCGCGGCAAGGGAGGCCTTCCCGAGCTGAATCCGTCCCGGAAGCTGAGAACAGTGAAGAATATGCCGCTGTTTGGCAACAGCCTTGCCGGCTGGGTCCGGCAATACCACCAGGGAGTCCTGGCGATTGACGAGGCGGTGGGCCGATTGTTGAAAACGCTTCGCGATACAGGGCAGGATCGAAACACCCTGGTTGTTTTTGCTGCTGACCAGGGGATCGCCTGGGGGCAGCATGGTTTTCAGCAGAAGGTCGCGCCCTACGATGCTAATATCCGCGGGCCGCTGATCATGAGCTTTCCAGGGGTCATCCCCCGGGGAGGTGTCTGCCCGTCGCCGGTCGGCGGAACCGATCTGCCGCCGACCTTCTTCGCCATCGCCGGTATCGAGTTGCCGTGGACGATGCACGGGCATGACCTGACGCCGTTGCTCAAGCGCCCCGCTGGCGCCTGGAAGCATCCGGCCTTGACGATCCTGACCGGGCAGTCCTTCGGCTCCGACACGGCCAGGGTTCCCATTGAGCGAGAGAAGCTCTACGCCACGGCTAAGGTGCCCTGGTGGGTGTCGCTGGCAACGGGGAAGTATAAATACATTCGTACCCTCGTCGAGGGAGAGCTCGAGGAGCTCTATGATCTCGAGAGCGATCCCGAGGAGCTGCGGAACCTGGCGCTGCGGCCTTCGTATCGCAAGAGGCTTCGCGAGCTGCGGGCGGCTACCGTGGCCGAGCTGAAGCGCACGGGAGCGGCGCTGGCAGATGCGCTTCCAGCGGTGGGGACTCCTGAGTGAGCTTCGCCCCGGGGGGGGGAATGATTGGCGGAAAACGCCCGGATGTAGAAATGGTATCCCCGGCAGGACTCGAACCTGCTACCTGCGGTTTAGGAAACCGCCGCTCTATCCAGATGAGCTACGGGGACCCAATTGAGAGGTAGGAGGATAGCCGAGGCTCGAAGCCAGTGCAACGATGCGTCTTGTCGTGTCCGTCGCTACCCTGAGGTGGGTGATCTGTTATACTTCCGGGCATGCAGGGGCGGAGCGAGAGCGAAATCAGGTTTGCTTATTTTGACTGCGGCGGAACCCTGCTGCGGGTTCGCCCCTCGGTGGGGGCTGTTTATTCTGAGCGGGCCGCGGCGCTGGGCTTCTGTGTCGATGCGGATCTGCTCAATGAGAGGTTTCTCGAGGCCTGGGAAGCTTCCCGGAGGCGTTCCAGGGAGCGACAATTCTCCTGTTCCGATGAGATCCTGCGCGATGAATGGCTCCAGATCGTCTCGCATACCTTTGGCGAGACGATTCCCCGGCAGGACATCGGGCAGGTTTTTGAGGAGCTCTATGAATATTTCGTCGCTCCCTCAGCCTGGACGCTGGATCCTGGGATTCGTCCGATGCTCGAGAGCCTGCGCGGCAAAGGGATCGGTCTCGGAATCCTCTCCAATTGGGATCGTCGCTTGAAGGGGACCCTTGCGAAGCTCGAATTGCTTGGCCTTTTCGATCAACTGGTTGTTTCCAACGAGGTGGGGTTTGAGAAACCTCATCCGGCCATCTTCGATGAAGCGATTGAAAAAAGCGGCTGCGAGCCCGATAACATTCTTCATGTCGGGGACTCGCTGGAGGCTGATATTTTACCGGCTGTTGAGCATGGTTTAACGGCCATCTGGGTGAAGCCGCCTGGGGCAAGAGGGCAGCCTCCAGAGGGAGTTTATTGTTGTAACACCCTGACAGAGCTCGTTGAGAGTGAATGGGACAGTATCCTCTCAACCCTTAAGTGGCGATGAATATTAATCTTGTGACCAATCAAGCCGAGGCCGTATTAAATGATTACGGTCTGGAGCCGAAATAAAGTTGCAGGCCCCAAAGGGGGGTACTAAAAATATTACAGTGTCCAAGATGACCTACCCCTAAGCATTCTCGCCAAGTGTTTATTGCTCTGCTACATTCTTTATCATCTTGGGCACTTTTTTTAGCTGCATTTTGTCTTCCCTCCCTGAGCCTGCCTCCGGCTCAAAGCCCAGATGCCCTGGTAGCGTATCCAGCTCTTTGCGCCCCTGGATGCTATCTATAAGACGAATAATAGAAACTATTTAGGCATAGATCATAGGCCCCCCCGGCTTTTCAATGGGAGCGGAGATGGACCCTATGGCTGGTTGCGCAGATCCCGAGGGGTGGAGAGGTGAGGAAATGCCGGTTTTGCGCGTTTTTACCCGGTTTTTCGTAAAGCGCTACGGGAGGAGCTTCGCAGCACTATTTACAGCACGAAAAGGCGTGTTTAAGCCGAAGTAAAAAAAACGGGCCGGCCAGGTTGTTTGGGTCGAAAGGGTAGGTTGGAGTTGGGTGAGATAAGAAGGCCGGCCCGAGAGAACATTATCTTGAGGTGGAAAAGACCTCACATCAATAAAAACCCCCTGTATTTCTAATCAATCAAAGCGATAGAATTGGCGATTCTTTTGACCTCCCTGGAACGGTTTCAGGGGCATAAGTCATGTAAATGTATTTTGTTAGCAGCCGCGCTCTTTTTACCCGTTGGATAGTCATGGAACAGAAGCCTTATCAAATTGGCTTGATCGGTTGCGGGACTGTCGGTACCGGCGTTCTCGATCTTCTGCATCGCCGCAGGGACGTTTTTTGCGGCCTGCTTGGCCGTTCCATCGAGGTGGCGAAGGTGGTGGTTCGAGACATCGAAAAGACCCGCCATGCCGCTTACGGTTTCGCAGCGCCGGATTCCTTTACGGACAATGTGGAGGAGGTTACGGAAGACCCGGAGATCGAGCTGGTGGTCGAGGTCGCCGGAGGTGTCGATCTGCCAAGACAGTGGATGGTGGATGCTCTTTCCAATAGCAAGGATGTCGTCACCGCGAATAAGGCCGCCCTGGCATTCCATGGGGATGAAATTTTCCAGGTTGCCAACGACAATGATCGCTGTGTGTATTACGAGGCCAGCGTCGCGGCAGCGATCCCCATCATCGAAATATTGCAGAACGGGCTGGCTGCCAACCAGGTGACCCACCTCAGCGGCATTCTTAACGGGACCTGCAATTACGTTTTGACGAGGATGGAGGAGGGCGGGCTTGGCTATGACGAGGCAGTTGAGGAGGCGCAGCAGAAGGGGTTTGCCGAGGCCGACCCGACCCTGGACGTTAACGGCCAGGACGCCGCGCACAAGCTCGCCTTGCTTGCGAGGATCATCACCCGTTCTCATGTTCCCCTGGAGCAGATCTTTACTGAGGGGATCGAGCAGGTCACGGCTGAGGACATCTCCTTCTCATCAAGCCTCGGTTATCGAATCAAGCTGCTCTCGATCGGCAGCCGGAATGAAGATGGCTCCTGGGAGCTGCGGGTTCATCCTGCCCTTGTCCACAAGGATGAGGTTCTCGCCCGTGTTCAGCGGGAGGTCAATGCCGTCCAGATTAAGGGCGATGCGGTTGGCTCCATGCTGGTCTACGGCAACGGGGCGGGTTCCCTGCCGACGGCATCGAGCGTCGTCGCCGATATCGTCAGGGCGGCGAAGGGGGACAAGCCTATCATGAACTCGGCGAATGGGCAGGCGCCCAGGATCGTCTCGATCGGCGAGGTGGCTGTCAGGAATTACATTCGCGTTACGGTTCTAGATCTTCCCGGGGTGCTGGGGCGCGTGACCTCGTTTCTCGGAATGAAAGGAATCAGCATCCAGAGCATGAGGCAACCGGAGGCAAAGCACGGGCAGCCGGTTCCGGTTGTCTTCGTCACCCACAAGGTCAAGGACGCGGTGGTTTCCTCCGCTCTTGCGGAATTGCGTGAACGGACGGACCTGCTCAACGGGCCGACCACCAGGATTCGAATCGAGGACTGAAAAGCCATGTCAGCACAAGAACGCAATTGTTCCGGCCGCCTCTCGATTATCGAGCGCTACAGGGAGTTGCTGTCGGTAGATGAAGAGACTCCCGTCATCTCGCTGCAGGAGGGCGATACTCCGTTGCTGCGGGCTGGGAATCTCGAGGCTCATTTTGAAAAACTGACCGGGAGCGCTCCTGGTATCGAGATCTGGCTTAAATACGATGGGGCCAACCCCACCGGCTCCTTCAAGGATCGCGGAATGACCATGGCGATGTCCAAGGCGGCCCAGGAAGGCTCCAGCGGAGTGATCTGCGCCTCGACCGGCAACACCTCCGCTTCAGCGGCCGCCTACGCGGCTCGCGCCGGAATCTCCTGCTGGGTGGTTATCCCCGAAGGAAAGATCGCCCTTGGGAAGCTTGCCCAGGCGGTCATGCAGGGAGCCCGGGTCATCGAGATCCCCGGAAATTTTGACGAGGCGTTCAAGCTGGTCCGGGCAGCCGCGAGCGAGCTTGGCCTGACGCTTGTAAACTCCGTGAATCCTTACCGGATTGAGGGCCAGAAGAGCGTTGCCTGGGAGGTGGTGGACGCCTTCGGGGACGCGCCCGATTTCCATTTTCTCCCGGTGGGCAACGCAGGGAATATCACCGCCCACTGGGCGGGCTACAGGGACTATCTCGACAGGGGGGTCTCCTCGAGCCTGCCGGTCATGATGGGATACCAGGCCGCTGGCGCCGCGCCCCTCGTGCTCGGGAAGCCGGTGGAGAAACCCGAGACGCTTGCTACTGCGATTCGCATCGGTAATCCAGCCAGCTGGGACAAGGCCATCGCCGCCCGAGATGAGTCCGGCGGGCGTATTGACCTGGTCACCGACGATGAAATCATCGAGGCCTACAGGCTGCTCGCTTCTCTCGAGGGAGTCTTCGTGGAGCCCGCATCCGCGGCCTCTTTCGCGGGGCTGCTCAAGGTGTCGAGGGCAGGTGATACGCCTCTCGCCGGCCGTGTCGTCTGCACGCTCACCGGCCATGGACTCAAGGATCCTGACCGCGCGGTTGCCAGCTCGGGCGCTCCAATCCGTCTCGAGAACGGGCTCGCTGAGCTTTCGAAGATGGTCGAGCAGGCCTCCGAGGACTGAGGAGCAGGGATATGTGCGCAGAGAAGACAGAAATGAAGGTTCGCGTTCCGGCCTCGACCTCTAACCTGGGCTCCGGCTTTGACGTTGTTGGCCTGGCCCTCCAGATGTATCTCGAGGTCGCGGCGGTGGCCGAGGGAGATGGGTTGGTTATCGAGGCCGAAGGACTGGGGGCAAGCCAGCTTCCCGACGATGAGAACAACCTGATCTACCGCATGATCCGTGAGCACGCGGGGGACGCGGTTCCCGCGGGATTGCACCTGAAGATTCGCAACGATATCCCGCTGACCCGAGGCTTCGGGTCGAGCGCGGCCGCTATCGTCGCTGGTATCGCGTTGGGCCTATGGATCAAGCGTGGGACGCCGGCCGAGCGCCAGGTGATCCTGGAGGCCGCCTCCGCCACGGAGGGGCATCCGGACAACGCCTCGGCGGCCGTGCTGGGAGGTCTGACGGTGAGCGCGGTTATCGACGGACAGGTCGAGGCGACCAGCCTCAGGTTGCCCTATGGTATCGAGGTGGTCGTCTTGATTCCCGACCGGGAGATTGAGACGAAGAAGGCGCGGGAGGTCCTGCCGCTCAGCATTCCCCGGTCGGAGGCGGTATTCAACCTCCAGCGGCTGGGGCTGCTGCTGGCCGGGCTCTTTCAGAACAACCGGACCTATCTCTACCACGGGGTCAAAGACAGGATTCACCAGGGGCGCCGGATTCACCTTCTGCCGTCCATGGGCGCGGTGGTCAAGGCCCTGAACGACCATCGAGGCTGCCTCGGCGCTTTTATCAGCGGGGCCGGTCCGGCGGTTGCTGCCTTCACCGCGGGTGACGGGCAGAAGCTCGGCGAGCTGGGAATCGCCGAGTTCTCAAAGGAAGGCATTCCGGCCGAGGCCAGGATCCTGGCCCCTGATTACCTGGGCCTGACTTACGATTGACCTTGAGGGGAAACGGCCTAGTATTCGAGAGTTGAGATCATGAGCACACC
>CAUZHA010000111.1:0-15145 GCA_963579555.1 Planctomycetes bacterium UBA1146 | reverse complement strand
GACCGAGGTCGATTTCAGCAGGGTTGGTCCCATGGCCCGCATGTCTTTACCAAACTGGCCAATGGTTTCACCCCAGGGCGTTATGGTCGGCACGATCTTCCCGTCCTTGAGAACAGGACCCTTGTCATTTTTCTCATGCCCGACATGCCAGGGAACCCAGAAGTGGAAGGCCTGCACGCCGTAGGCGAGGCTGACATACATGGTCTGGAGTAGCTGGGGCGGCGAGACTCCCGTCCCAACGCAGCGCATAACCGGGATGCCGTGCTTCTTCGCCACATCGCGGAACAGGTGCAGATAGAATTGGTAGCGGTCGGGTTTTCTCTTGCCGTCCCAATGATAGTGATAGAAATCGAGGATCATGGGCTTCACCACATCGGCGAACAGCCCGTATTCATTCCACAGTGCGCGGTTGATGAAGATGGCCGGGTGGTTCGGGTCTCTCTCTTCAAAGAGCTGTACCCAGCGTGCCCATGTCTGGAAGGCGCTGCTTCTGCGGCGGTCGGATATGAAATAGCCGAACACAGCCGGGTCATCCTTGAGCTTGAGATCCTTAATCTCTCCAAGGAGATTTCCGAGGTCGCCGTTGCGCGCTCCTACACGGACGTAGAGGCCGTTTCGACGGCAGACATCGAGCACATCGGTGGCCGCCTCGACACAGTTGATGCCCTTTTCGACAAGGAACTTCGCCAGGGTCTCCCGATGCTCCTCAGCCGCCGGCCAGTCGACAGAAACCACTAGCATGATCTCTTGCGGACGGTAGCGGACCTTGGCTGGGGCCTCCTTCTTGGACTCCTCGGTTTTTTCCTCGGCATGGATGGTTCCGGCTGTGATCGACAGCAGGAGAAGGATTGCGCTCAGGCGGGATGGAGAAACACGCATCGTGACAGCCTCCGTTTGTGGGTGGGTGAGCATGAGCGGGTCATCATAGGCGAAATGCCAGGCGCTGGGTACCGCCGAAGGGGCCAAAGAAAAGCCGACCCGGAAGAGATTCTTCCGGGCCGGCCTGTTGTTTTGGTGGCGGGGACAGGATTCGAACCTGCGACCTCCGGGTTATGAGCCCGACGAGCTACCAGACTGCTCTACCCCGCGACATTCATTTTAAATCGCATTCAGAAGGCTAGTGAATAATCGCTCAGGGGGGTAAAAGTCAAAAACTTTATCAAGCTAATCTGCCCGGTCGTGCAAGATGCGGGTCTCTTTCGTACAATGCGAGCGGGATAAGGTTGGTTCAAACAGAAAGATTTCATATGCATCCTGGGCATTTATTCGGAGCTTTGTTGCTGTCGGTCGCCCTCCTGGTCGCCCTGGCCTGTACGCCGGAGGCCCCGGGCGAGGTTGCTGAGGAGGATCTCCCCGCCGCCGTTGGCACGGAAGAGAGCGGCCCTGCGGATCCTCTGCCGCCTGCCGCGGGGGGGCGGCTTGAAGCTGTACAGGAGGCTGCCGTGCCGGCTGTAGAAGATGCTCCGCCGGCGAAAGAGCCTGTGCTTGGAAGGCAGCCCGCGCCCGGGCAGGAGGCGGCCCGGGAAGAAACAGGGGTCTCTCAGGAAAAGCCGAGCGCCGCAGACATCGAGGCCCGGGCGGCGGATGAAAAAGCGAACGCTGCCGTGGTCATCGACAAGAAAAACGCCGAGGTACGAATGCCTTGCCGGTTTGTGAACCCGACGCGCCAGATCGAGGTCTTTGCCTGCCACAACCTCGGTCCTACCCATGAGACGGTGGTTGAGTTCGATGCGACCGGAGACAGGATCCTCCAGGCTCTCCAGGATATCGGCTGTCGGTCGACGGCCTATTGGAACGGGACGATGCCGGGAGACTTTCTCCGCAACCAGGGAGACCGGCTGCTGGTGCTGGTACGCTGGAGTCATAAGGGGAAGAAATTCGAGCTGCCGGCCGAGGCTATGCTGACCGATGGGGAGACGGGTTTCCCCTCCTTTATCCGCGGCTTCTCCTTCAGCGCGGGTCCAGTAGAGGGCGCTCGCGGGACGGGTGTCTCACGGGTCGCCGAGATCACCCTGGGAGCGACGCAGCGGGAGCGCGCGGTTTTCAGCCTGTTGTCCCATCCGACCACCTTGAATGGCCAGAGAGGAGCGGAGGGGCTTGCTCCCTGTCGAGCTCTGCAGCCCTGGAGCTTCGCCCCGCTGGTAAATACCGACCAGGTGTCCGATCTTTCGGAGCTCGTAGAATCGCGGGTCGCGGGGGAAATCATTTTCCGGCGGGTGAAATCGGAGTCCGAGCTCCTCCGGTATACGGACTCGATCGCCTCCGGAAGGGGCCTTGTCGCCCGGGCGGAGCTCTACAAGGATCTCGAGCCCATTACCCTCGCGATCGATTCGCTCAAGAAATCTTACGAGGAGGTCCTGGTCGGGATCGCCGGCCTGATCTCCCTGGATATCACCCAGCTGCCCGAAGAGAGCCGGCAGGAATTGTCGGCCAGGGGAGGCATGCTCCAGGCCCTGGGAGGCTGGTACTGCTCGCGGATCCAGCATGAGTATTTTCGGCTCTACCTGGCGCAGGAAAAGTACAGGCTCGCCTGGCTTCACGGACAGAAGCCCGCTGAGGACGAGGATGGAGCCTATGCCAGGAGTCTCAAGCTCGCCGAGCTGAAGGTCGAGAGCGGTCTTCGCTACGAGGTGGATATTGCCGAGCGGGAGGCCCGGCTGGCGGAGAGCCGGCTTGCCGGTGTGGCGATCGCCCAGGAGTCCAGCCTGCTCGAGCTGGACCGATCTCAGCGACTGGTCGGCTATCAGATGAACGATATGGAGCGCAGGAAGGCCGGACTCGATCCCGCAGAGGATGCCTACCTGTTGAAATTGCTGGGCGAAGAGATGAGGCGTGTTACCACGGCCTTCACCGTCCTGGCGGCCCGGGTCGAGCTGGGCAAGGGTTTCCTGGAGGAGACCAGGTCGCGTAAGGATGGAACCTGGGCGGAGGCCTCCGTTTGTGTCCAGCTGAGGCGTGACCTTGCCTTTGAGACCCTCTATCACTCCACCCTGGCCACGCGGCTGATCTCCATCGATGAGAACATTCGCTGGGAAGAGGGGGATTCTGACGATGGGGAGGATGGGGTGACGGAGAAGGAGAAGGCGGCTGCCGTGAAGCTCGCCGGTCTGCGCAAGGACAGGAAATCCCTGGAGGCGACAGCCGACAAGGCGAAGGCCGACCTCGACAAGCTGGTGGCCAGGGTCAAGGAGCTCTGCAAGTAGCAGCTGTCCCCTGGATGGGCCTCAGTTCTCTCTGCGAACCAGTACGCTGCGGCTGGATTCAATTCCATCGGAGGACTTGGCGTAGACACGGATGAAATTGAGTCCTTCGCGGAGTTGGACCCGAGCCTTGAAGGCGAGCTCCTTCTTCCCCCTGGAGCGGTCGAAGAAGATCTTATCGGGGCTCTGGGAGCGGTCGGCGAGGGAAAGATTGGTGGCCCAGGCGCTGAATTCATCGGAAGACGAGCGCACCGTCGCATGCAGTTCCGCCTCCCGGCCGCTGGTGACCAGCGAGGATTTTTTCGATTTGTCGTCGATCACAGCCAGCTCGATTTCCGGCGCGGCGACCACCAGCCCATTGGGAAAATCTTTGCCGCTCCCGCCGGGTCCGGAGATCGACACGGTCTTTCGAAGGGCCTCGGAAGAATAGGAATCAAAGACGGTCAGCTCGAAGGTGTAGTCTTCCCCCCTGTTCTTGGCATCCAGGGGGGGCTTCGTGTCAAACTCGAAAAGAATCTCGGTAGATTTCCCCGGATCGAGCTCCAGGAATTCGACGCGGCCTTTCTTCAGGAAGATCCGAGCGCCTGATTTATTTCGCAGGATCCCGATTCCCTTGTGGACGGGCCCCTCTCCCTTATTGCTGATTTTGAGCCTGAGGCGAGCCTCGGTGCTCTCCTTCAGGCGTTCCAGGCTCTTCCCGGAGCTGTCCTCCAGGGATGTCGTGAAAGAGAAGGAGGGCTTTTCACGGCCCTTTATAATGATCCTGTCGGACGAGGTGGCGAGGACCTTGTCCTCACTGGTAGAGAGGTCTAGTGAGATGAGGCTGTCCTGGCGACGGGGGAAATAGGGAAGCCTGATCTTGATCTGTCGCGAGACCTTCATTCCCGGCTCGATCCTGCCAAAGAGAAACTCTTTCTCCCTGAGCATGCCCGAATCAGAGCGGCTGACGCCCTTCAGCCTGTACACAGGTGATTTTCCCCGGTTCGTGGCTGTGGCTGTTACTACGAGCATGTTGACGGCTACGGGGTCTTCCTTGTCCGAGGATTCTTCGCTGGTGAACTCGTGGCTGATTTCCAGCCCAAGGCTCTTCTTGTCCGGGGCGGGGCTGCCCGGGGGGGGAACGCTCCAGTCGATATCCAGCCGAGCGAGTTTTTCGACGATCTCTTCGTAAAACACGGTAGAGAGATTTTCGAACGAGGCTTTCTTTTCTTTGAGGACGGCCGCGGGGTCGAAGGGCTTGTTTGAAGATTCGAGGATCTTGAGAGCCATTTTAACGAGAGGATCTTTTTCGGGATGGAGCTCGCCGGAGATAAAGCGCTCCTTCTCGGTGGCGTTTTCGTCTTCGTCCGGGTCCCGGGCCAGGTATTTGAGCGAGAAGCTGGGCTCTTCCTCTATCTTGTATTTTGACACGAGATGAGCATCGTAGTCTCTCTCCGTCACGATACTGTCGTTGGGGAAGAGGTCCAGTAGGTCCTTGCGGAGAGTTGCCGGCTGGGCCAGGACGTCCGGAACGACCCCGGTCTCCTGGATCGAGATCTTTCCCGGGAGGAGGTATTCGCTGACGGTGATTTTGAGCTGGGCTCCGTTAGGCAGAGCCTGTAATTGCTGGACCGAGCCTTTGCCGAAGGTCCTGGTCCCGATCACGATGGCTCGGTTGTTTTTCTGCAGAGCGCCGATGACGATCTCGGCCGCCGAGGCCGAGGCCTCGTCCGCGAGCAGGATCAGCGGATAGCGCGTCTCTGTTCCCGAGGCCTTCGCATTCCGGTAGTCAGGCTCCTGGCGCTTGTAGGCGGTACCGACGATCTCTCCTTTCTTGAGGAAGGTGTCGGCCATGGAGATCGCCTGGCTCAACAGCCCGCCGGAGTTATTCCTCAGGTCGAGGATCAGGCCAGCCAGCGGTTTGCCATCGTTGGATTCTCTCAGCTGGTTGAGATTGAGACGAAGGCTCTTGTAGGTGTTCCGGTCAAAGTTGGTGGCCTGGACGTAGCCGACGCCTCCGCTCCAGGGTCCCGCGCCCTCAGCGTTCCAGTCCTTGATCAGCTTGGACTCTACGCTCTTGATCTCGACCCGGTCTCTCTTGACCTTGATGGGGACCGTCAGGATCTCCTTGTTGTCCTTGCCGCCCTTGCGCTTGACCGTGAGGGTGAGCTCCGTATTGCGCTTGCCGCGGATCTTCTCGACAGCCTCCTGGACGGTCATGTTGACGGTCGACTCCTCGTTGATCTTCGCGAGGATGTCATCTTTTTTGAAGCCGGCCTTCTGGGCAGGGGTCCCCTTCAACACCTGCTTGACCTGGAGCCTGCCGGCGTCATTGGTCCCCACGAGCATTCCTACTCCGACGATCTCGCCCTTGATCTGTACCTCGAAATTTTCGAAGCGCCGAGGAGTGAAAACCAGGGTGTGAGGGTCGATTCCCGAGAGGTAGCCATTGGCGGCCGCGTAGCGTATGTCGTTGAGAGAATCTTTGCCGCTGTAGTAGGCGGAAAGAAAGGTGAAGACCTTCTCGATCAACTCAACTCCATCGTCGCGTGTCATGCCGTCCTTGAGGGTGAAGACGGAGGTCTTGTCGCCTATGTGAACGGGGATGTAGGGGTTGGCGGGGTCCGAGTCTTCGATGTAGATCTCGTCGGCGGCGAATTCGATCGCCGTGAAGGCCTTCCGCAGCAGGGGCTGGGGGTCTACGCGGCCCAGGTCGATGTAGCTCTCCTTGAGCCTGCGATCAATCGCCCTGAACAGGAGCGGAAAGTCGGCCTCCTCGATGGCCTGTCCCTGTTTCGCTGTCAGGGAGATCGCGGCTGTGAAGGTGATGGAGAGGATGGCCATTGCGGCGCATACGAAAAAGAAGCCACGCAGCATGGGGAATGCCCCATTCGTCTGTTCATCGGTTCTGGTCTCGGGATCGGATCGATAGTAGTGATCCGCGGAATGGTCGCGGCGCGAATTTTCTCTAGTCATGGAGTCACTGATCCTTTGCTTCAACTGGACGCCGGCTGCATGCGACACCGGTTCGCCATGAGACTACCACTTCCAGCAGGGATCGGCAATTCCGCCGGAGTTCGATCATCAGGAAGGAGGGAGGGCGGCCTTATCCCTGAGCTTCGAGAGGCTCTTCATGACATCGCTGAGATCAGTCTCCGACGGCGTTCCGAAGGCGTCGTGGAGTCGGCGATAGAGGCGGTAGAGCTCGTCGTAGCTCTCCTGGCTCAGCTCGATCGGCTCAAAGGTCTCCTCCCTGGTCGCGGTCATGGCAACCTGGGCCTCCTCGACCGTATCGTAGCCCCCGGCCTCGGCCCCGGCGGCGACCGCCGCGAAGATGGCGGCTCCAAGGGCGCAGGTCTGTTCTGCGGCAGAGAGCTTCAGGGGCATGCCCAGCACGTCCGCGTAGATTTGCAGGAGGAGAGGGTTCTTCTCGGCGATGCCGCCGCAGAGAACAATCTCATCGACTGAGACTCCGCTCGAGCGGATCTGCTCAATGATGATCCTCGCCCCGAAGGCCGTAGCTTCCAGCAGCGCCCGGTAGACCTCGAAGGGACGGGTCTGGAGAGTCTGGCCGAGCAGCAGGCCGGTGAGCCTTGGATTTGCGAGGATGCTCCTGTTTCCGTTGTTCCAGTCGAGCGCCAGGAGCCCTGATTGGCCGGGGCGAAGCGTTTCCGCTTGCCGCGTGAGCTCTTCGTGGCCAACACCAGCTGGAGCGGTGAATTCACGAACGAACCAGCCGAAGATGTCGCCGAGAGCTGACTGCCCGGCCTCGAGCCCCCAGGAGCCGGGGATAATGGAGTCCCGTACGATTCCGCAGAGACCGGAGATGGATGGTGGCGGGCCGGAGTCGGCTGGATGAACGACCATGTCACAGCCGCTCGTACCCATGATCTTGGTCAGCCTGCCCTTACGGATTCCGGCGCCGACGGCTCCCACATGAGCATCGATGGCGGCGATCGAAACCGGGATTCCCGCCGGGAGCCCTAGCTTTTCCGCCCAGGCGTCGCAGAGCACGCCGCCCCGGCTTCCAGCGGCTTGCGGCGGGCTGGGGGGACGGGCTGCGAACCAGTCGCTGAGCAGCGGATCGAGCGCCTCCAGGAATTCAGTGGGCGGGGGCCCCTCGCTGTCGTGGTAGAAGCCCTTATGCCCGGCGGCGCAGACGTTTCTCGTGAGCTGCCCGGGAGAGTCGCATCCTGTCAGCGTTCCGCAGAGAAAGTCTCCCAGCTCGACCCAGTCGGCCGCGGCTGCGGCCGCGGCGGGTGCGGTTCTGAGGAACCGCAGCAGCTTTGCGAGGGACCATTCGCTGGAGTAGGTTCCGCCGCAGCGATCGAGGTGTTGAGGCAGCCGTTGCGCCGCGAGCCGGGTGATCTCGTCGGCCTCTTCGTGGGCAGTGTGGTCTTTCCAGAGCCAGGCCATCGCCGCCGGGTCATCCTGAAATTCCGGCTGCTGCGCGATCGGCCGCATGTTTCCGTCGACAGGAATGGGTGTGCTTGCGGTGGCGCCGATGCCGATGCCGATGATGGCATCTTTTGCGGATGTCCCCCTGGACTCAGCCAGGAGCTCGAGAGCCTCGCGGGTCGAAGAGATGAGGGCCTCTTCATAGTCAAGGGGGGCCTGGCGGGCCAGCAGGGGGGCGGCGGGATCCGTGAGGATACCGTCCTGTCCGCTGCTGTAGGGGGCCACGCCGCCTGCGATTTCAGCTCCGCAGCTGGCATCGACGATGAGTGCACGAGCTGTGTTGGTGCCGTAATCAAGACCAAGGCAGAATCTCGAGCTTTCCATGGAACAATCCTTAACTTGAGTTTCGTTGGGCCGGCAGAATAAGATAGCATTCCGTTTGACTGAGAGACATTTGATTATCCACGGGGTTAGCCAGGCCGGTTCTACGCATGAGTGACGAAGAAAAGAAAGAAGACGAGGAAGAGACCCGCGAGGATGAAGAAGGCGATGTCAATCGCCGCAGCTTCTTCACCGAGGGTTTTCGACATATGCTCAAACCCCTGGCGGATGTTGTCGAGGCCCGTATAGAGAAGGTGGGACTACCCGATTTTGACGAGTATGAGCGCGGCAAGGGCGGCTACCATTCGCCGAGTCCCGACGAGGCCCAGTTCGCTCCCCTTCCCGACAGGCCGGTATTGCGTCCTCCAGGCGCCCTTGATGAAGAGCAATTTCTTCAGACCTGCATGGTGAGCGGGCAGTGCGTGAGCGCCTGTCCGGTGGCCGCGATCAAGGTGACCATGGATCCGGACCCGATGAAGGAAGGCCGGCCCTTCATCGACCCCCAGGGCCAGGCCTGCGTTGTCTGCGAAGATCTCTCCTGCATGAAGGTCTGTCCAAGCTCGGCGCTCATGTCCATAGCCCGTGAAGATATCCGGATGGGGCTGGCCGAGGTGGACGAGGGCTTTTGCGTTCGGACCCAGGGAGAGGATTGCCAGATCTGCGTGGATAAGTGTCCGTTGGGAGAAAGCGCGATCACGATCTCCTATTTTGGCGGGCCGGTCGAGGTCCTGGACCCCGGCTGTACCGGCTGCGGTGTCTGCGAGATGTACTGTCCGACCGAGCCGAAGGCCATCGTCGTGAAGCCGCTCTCAGAAAGTGTGGACTCGGAGGATTCTCCGGATGATGGGCCGAGCCCATCGGACGAGGGCACCTACCTTCCGATGGACTGATGTCAAACCTCTGCGGTTTGCTTCTCGCCGTCGTTGTCCTTCGGTCTTCTGCCGTAGAAGGCGAGACCTCCGACGATGGCGGCGCCGGCGAGGAAGGTCAGAATGGTCACCCCCGCCGTACTGTCGCCTTCGGCGGGCCAGGCGGGGCCGCTTGATTCGGTCTCTCGGAAGGGCCAGAGATTCCACAGGGAGCCGGCCATCAGGCCGCCCAGGAAGGCCATGGTGGGGGATCTGTAGCGTCTGAGGAGCAGGTCGATCAGCCGGGCAAAGAGGACTAGTCCGATCGCGCAGCTCGCTGCGAAGACGACCAGGAGAAGGTAGTCACGCTGGTTGATGATTTCCAGGACCTCATGGTAGACACCCAGCAACAGGAGGAGGAAAGAACCGCTGATGCCCGGCAGCAGCATAGCTGAGCTCGCGGCGCAGCCGCAGATAGCGAGCCTGGCGCAGTTAAAGAGGCTGTGAGGCATCGCGGCTTCCCAGGGGGCATGCTCCTGCGCGAATCCGGCGGCATAGATGGAGATGCAGATGGTAAGGGCCGTCGCGGCAACTCCACAGGCCAGCTCAACCAGCGACTTTCGTTCCATAAGCCTCAGGGGGAAGATGATCGAGGCTCCTACGAGGCCGAAGAAAAACCCATTGGTTGGATTCGGGTGGTCCGTGATGAGGTATTCGATCAGGCTGCTACAGGCCAGAATGGAGAGCAGCGCGCCGCCAAACAGCTGGGCAAGGAAACCCAGGTCGTGTCCCTTCCACAAGGCCGCCAGGCGAGTCTTTCGCTCCCGGCCCCAGGGGAGACCAGCGACTTCTTTCAGGGTGGAGGGGGAGAAACCGTGCAGCGCCCTGATCAGGCGTTCGTAGATTCCGAAGATGACGGCCATTGTCCCGCCGCTGACTCCCGGGATGATCATGGCAAGTCCGAGGACTGCGCCTTTAATGATGTTGAAGATGGCGGTGAGCAAGGCTGGTTTCTCGAGTCAAGACGGTCGTAAAACGGGCAGGCCGGTGTGATGTCAGAACGCGTTTTCCCGGGCCTGGCCGCCCCCGGATCCCTCACGGATTTCTTCTCCTGCCTTTCCTCTTTCGAGCTCGCACATTTCCAGGAAGAGCTTATGGACACGGAGATCGTCGGTCAGCTCGGGATGGAACGTCGCGAGCAGTATTCGCCCGTTTCTAAGAAGCACCGGGTGCCCTTCGTGGCGGCCGAGAATTTCACAATCAAGGTTTTCGGCCGCAGCCTCGATGATCGGGGCGCGGATAAAGACTCCGTGAAAGGGGGTCTCGAAAGACGCCAGGAAAAGCTCGGCGTTGAAGCTGTCAATCTGGCGTCCATAGGCGTTTCTGCGCACCTCGATGTCCACGACCTGCAGCCGCTCAGGCCGCTCTGACCCCTTGCCCAGGAGGATGGCTCCCGCGCAGGTTCCGAAGATCGGCAGGCCGTCTCGGCCGGCCGACCGGAGCGCCTCGAAGAGCCCGCAACGGCTGGCGAGATTTTCCATCGTCGTGCTTTCGCCGCCAGGGATGACCAACCCCTGGATATCCTCGAGGTCCTCAGGCTTCCGAACCCTCCGGGCCTCCACTCCGCAGCGTTGGAGGCTGGCGATGTGAAGCGGGAAGGATCCCTGCAGGGCGAGCACGCCGATGGTCGGCTTGCCGGCCCGCGGAGGATCAGGAAAGCGCCTGGCGTTTACCATCCGCGGCTCTGAAGAAGTTTGTCTTCAGGGATCTCGGAGGTGTCTTCGCCCCGCATGGCGACATCGACATTCTGGCAGATCCTTACGAGCTCGGCGGGATTGTCAAAATGGGTGACGGCTTCGACGATCGCCCGGGCGACGGCACTCTGCTTCTCCGGGTCGGGACTCGACTTGAATATTCCCGAGCCGACAAAGACGGCCTCAGCGCCAAGGCGCATCATCATGGCCGCATCAGCGGGGGTCGCGATTCCTCCCGCCGCGAAGTTCGGGACGGGAAGCCGCCCGTCCCTCGCTACCTGCTTTACAAGATCCCTGGGAGCGTTGAGCTTTTCCGCGCAGGCCGCGAGGTCCCATTCGCCCAGTCCTGTCAGCTCTTCGATCTGGGAGTTGATGAGCTTCATGTGTCGCACGGCATGGATGATGTCGCCGGTTCCCGCTTCACCCTTGGTTCGGATCAGCGCGGCGCCCTCTGAGATCCGGCGCAGCGCCTCTCCGAGATTCCTGGCTCCACATACGAAGGGCGCTTTGAAGGGGCTCTTGTCGATATGGGCATCTTCGTCCGCCGGGGTGAGAACCTCGCTCTCATCGATGAAGTCAACGCTCAGGGCTTCCAGGATCTCGGCCTCCATAAAGTGACCGATTCTCGATTTAGCCATCACAGGGATCGAGGCGCACTCCTGGATCTCCTGGATCTTGGAGACGGGGGACATCCTGGCGATTCCGCCATCTTTTCGAATGTCGGAGGGCACCCGCTCGAGCGCCATGACAGCCACCGCGCCGGCCTGCTCGGCGACCCGGGCCTGTTCGGCATTGGTCACATCCATGATCACCCCGCCAACCAGCATTTTCGCCAGCCCGACTTTTTCTTCCCAATTGTTTTCGCCTTCAACAGCGATGTTGTTTTCTTCGTTCATCAATGGACCTCGATAGCCAAAAAGCGGCCGAAAAAATAAGTAATGACCCTTCTCATTTCCGCAGACTGTGGTGATTGTGGGTATTCCACAGTCAATTTGCAACTAGGATTCCATCAGCCCTGCGGAGGTGAATTCAGCAGGCAATGGCCCCTGGAGTAGAGACAGTATTTTCCATCTCTGACGAAGCCTGCCAGTGTCAGGCCGATCGAGCGGGCCATATTGATCGAGAGGCTCGAAACTCCCGAGATCGAGACGATGGCCGGGATGCCGGCGCGATAGGCTTTCTGGACGATCTCGAAGCTCACTCGCCCGCTCACCTGCAGGACACATCTGTTCAGAGGAAGGAGCTCCTCGAGCAGGGCTGCTCCGATTGTTTTGTCTACGGCGTTGTGACGACCGATGTCCTCGCGCAGAAAGAGGAGCTCTCCCTCCGGATCGAATATTCCAGCGGCGTGCAGGGCTCCGGTGCGCCGGAATAATTCCTGGAACGGCTTCATCCGCTCCGGGAGCAGCCCGATGAGTCCGAGTGAAAGCCAGGGCTCCAGGGCCGGCCCCCGCGCCGGGGGAGGCGTGAGCGCCATGGCCTCGCTGATACTTCGCTTTCCGCACACGCCGCAGCTTGACATGGACGGGCCCTGACGGGAAGGGGGAGTGATTTTTTTGTTCGGATCTGAGTGCAGCAGGTCGGCCGTATTTAGCAGGGCATCGTCCGCCCGGGAGTCTGCTGCGGCCTCGCCTCCTGCAAGCGCATCTTCTCCATGCAGCGACAAAGCGCCGATATCCGCGCGTGAGTCGATTACGCCTTCGGCGTAGAGCAATCCCACTGTCAGGTCTCCGTCATCTCCGGGAGTCCGCATCAGGGTCGAGAAGGCCTCCGAGTTGACGCGTACCTCAAGGGGCTCTTCGACCACGACCTGGTCGGTCCCGGGTTCGATGAAGGTCCCGTCAAACCGATGAACCTCGGATTCTACCGCGCCGTCGCAGTGGGCTCCGGATTGAGTTGGGTCGTCGTTCGCGCTCATGGCCGCCTTGGTTTCATTGGGGGTATTCTTTACAGGATGAGCCGGGGAGGGGGCCGCATCCAGCGGAACCCTGAGTTTTCCGACAGACGGGTCATTCCCGTTTCAGCTCTCTTCCCATGAGGTCCGCGACGGCCGAGGCTGGAGCCTTGCCCTGAAAGAGAACCCGGTAGACTTCGGTCGTGATCGGAAGCTCGACATTGATTTTCTGTGACAGTTGATGCATCGAGCGGGTCGTCTCGACTCCCTCGGCTACCTTTTTACTCGAGGCGAGGATGTCCTTGAGCGATTCGCCCTCACCTATGCGCCTGCCGACGGTGTGGTTACGTGAGAGCTGGCTGGTGCAGGTGGCCACCAGGTCGCCGATTCCGGAGAGGCCCGCGAAGGTCTCCCTGCTGCACCCGAGGGACGCCCCCAGGCGGGTCACCTCGCTGGCTCCCCTGCAGACCAGGGCGGCCCTGGCATTGTCTCCGTAGCCCAGCCCGTCTGAGATTCCCGCCGCCAGCGCGATCACGTTTTTCGATGCTCCTGCCACCTCGACTCCCCTGATGTCAGGGCTGGTGTATACCCGGAAGCTCCTGGAACTGATGACCTGCTGGATCTCCGAGCAGAGAGCTTCGTCTTCACAGCCGACCACCACGGTTGAGGGCAGGCCCACCGAGACCTCCTCGGCATGGCTCGGTCCGCTCAGGACGGCGACCCTGGCTTCGGGGAAAAACGACGAGATAATCGCCGAGGGTAGCTCCAGGGTTTCGCGTTCGAAGCCTTTTGAGCAGGAGATGTAGATGCCATCTGCGGGAAGCCCCTCGCGGAGTCCCTCTAAGGCGGCTCGCAGGAATTGCGTGGGAACCACCGAAAATACGGCCTCGACTCCGGCCGCCAGCTTGGCAATATCTGAGCCGAAGACGATCCCCTCGGGGATGGTCACTCCAGCCAGGTACTTCCTGTTTTCACGGGAGATCTCGATCTCTTCGCAGTAGGCTGAATCATGTCCCCAGACCCTGACATCGTGCCCGTTTGAGCTCAGGACGATCGAGATGGCTGTTCCCCAGCCGCCATTTCCCAGCACGAGGATGGGGGTGTCGGTCGTTTCTGTCATGGCTGGCCGTCTTTCTCGTCGACGTTTTTTCCCGCGGCAGGATCGTCACTCGTCTTCTTTTTGAAGGTGAACTCTTCGCCCCGCAGGATACGGGAGATGTTCTTACGATGTCGAATGAAGATCAGGCAGGCGACCGCGATGGAAAATACGAGGCGGGCGGAGAGGGGGGGGGGAGGGTCAAGGAAGCAGGTTCCCAGGGGAAGGGCGATCCCCGCTGCCAGGGAGGCGATGGAGACTGTCCTGGTGGCGAGGTACAGGATGACCCAGGCAAGCCCAGCCACCAGGGCAGCCGGCGGCGCGACAGCCGCGATGACGCCAAAGGTCGTGGCGACCCCCTTGCCGCCTTTGAATCTAAGGAAGATCGGAAAGGTGTGCCCGAGGATCGAGGCGGTTCCTGCGAGGATGGGTACCGTGTCCTGCCCGGAGGATTCGGTGCCGAGAAGCTTGCCGACGATGAGGACGGGGACTATTCCCTTGGCAAAGTCCAGCAGGAAGGCGGCGAAGGCCCATCTCTTTCCGAGCGCGCGGCCCAGGTTGGTCGCCCCTATATTACCGCTTCCCTGCTCGCGGATGTCCACGCCGCGGGTCTTTCCAATCAGCAGGCCAAAGGGGATGCTGCCCAGCAGGTAGGCTCCAGCTATCAGCAGGGAGCGGGAGGCGTCCAGGTTGTGGAAAAAATCGTTCATCTGTCCTGCGATGTCGTTTTCCATATGGATTGCAGACGATGCCAGCGCATTATATTCCGGCTTACGGGATTATCCAGCGCCGGCGGCGGGATGCCCGGTCTTTCATCCGTTTCCGGCCCCTGATAGCATAAGCGTATGCCAGAAGACGCAGTGATTGAATTGATCAGATCTGAGCCGGAGCTCTCACGGCTTTCCTCCATTCTCGATGAGATGGGATCGGTAGCCATCGCCTATTCGGGAGGGGTCGACAGCGCCTTTCTGCTGAAGGTCGCCACTGCGGTTCTTGGTGAAGACGCGCACGGGGTGTTGGCCGTGTCCGAGAGCCTTGACCGAAACGAGCTCGCGGCGGCCCGGGAGCTGGCCTGCCAGCAGGGTTTTTCCCTCTCGGTAATAGAGACGCATGAGTATGAGAATCCTCTCTACAGGCGCAACGGGCCGGACCGGTGCTACCACTGCAAGACGGAATTGTTCAACAAGGTGCGCAGCTTTGCCGCCCGGGAGGGGATCCCCTGGGTACTCGATGGGAGCCACGCCGGGGATTTGGGCGACTATCGACCTGGAATGAAAGCCCGCAATGAGCAGGGTGTTCGCAGTCCGCTGATGGAGGCCGGGTTCGTTAAAGATGACATCAGGGCCTTCTCCCGGCTCCTTGGCTTGCCGACCTGGGATAAGCCAGCCGCGCCCTGTCTCTCCTCGCGGATTCCCTATGGGGCCGAGGTGACCAAGGAGAAACTTCGTCAGGTCGAGGCGCTCGAGGAACTGCTCTCCTCGCTGGGCTTTGAGATTCGGCGGGTGCGTCACTATGGAGCTGTTGCGAGAATTGAGGTTCCCCTGGGTCGCGTGGAAGAGCTCAGCGATGCCTCGGTGTTTACGAAGGTTGAGTCC
>CAUZHA010000110.1:0-15158 GCA_963579555.1 Planctomycetes bacterium UBA1146 | reverse complement strand
TGTTGGCGCTGAAGTTCAGCCCGTGAATCGCCAGAACATTCATCCCGACGCGCAGGTTCTCCCGGAAGTTCTGCAATTCAAAGACAGCGGGATTACCCGGGTCGGCCTCATTGGAACCATCTGCGAGCGAATCCCACTCGAGCTCATCGGCCCCAGGCGCGTTCGCCTCCGCCACGCGCGCGCCATTGAGGTAGGCAACAAAGCCATCATCGTAATCAAGCACCAGGGTCAGGTTGTCCATCGATGCGATCGACTGCTGGCTCGCAATGTTGAATGGAATGCGAATAAAGATCGACGTGTTGCCGGGATCATTCTCCATCTCCTCCCGGACATCCAGGTCGATCACATCCTGGTAATCATCGTTCCTGTCATAGCCGACCCCGCCTGTGGCAGCCTGCCAGGTCTCCCCATGCTCCCCCTCCACGTAGTCGGGAAGTAACCACCCATCTCCCAGGTTGCCATCTCGAGGGACAAGAACACTTCGTGGAGCGCCTGTTTCGATCACCGGCAGATCGACAATCCTCTCAATGCCTACTACCCCTATTTCCAACTCGGCACCAGGAGAGATGGCGCCTCCATGCTGGGCGCGACCATCGATAACAAAGGCAGGAGCAGGCACCGGAAGCATCAGGCCCGCTTCACGATAATGGCGGACCATCACGTCTGTACGCGATGGCAGGACTCCATTTAAATACCTGTCCTTGGCGCTTTCCCAGGATGCCGGAGTCCGGTAATTCCAGCGTGCGGATTCGGCCAGGATCGAGCGCTCAATCTCCTCGGTCTGCTGTCGAAGTCGTTCCATGTTTTTTTCCGCGGACATCGCCCCATCATTGAAAAACATCTTATGGATGCGGTCGGCCAGGAGAACCCTGTAATCCGGATGATTCTCAGCCAACAGCATACTGAAGATGCTCCCGGGGCCATCTCCGGCCTGCCTGCCCGGCTGGCTCATGGTGACAGGGTTGCCGTTGAAACCCGGCCGTCCGCCTCCGCCATCCGTGGGCCCCCTCAAGAACCCATCCGTATCGTTCATGAAGAACTGGAAACCAACATTCTGACGACCCTCCTCTAACCATTCATTCCCCTGCCTCTCCCCCACGCAGCGGAACTCCAGCTCGGTATTTCCGAACATGACCATCAGCATGTAATCGATGTACTGGGTAACATTGAGATGACGCTGGATCTCAACAAAATTTGCCTGCCGCGCCCTGATCCAGGACCAGGTCGACCCATCGCCGTTAAAAGGAGTCCCCACCGCGTCCCAATTCCAGGGACCCCCGTTGGCCTTGATCGCCTCGTAGTCCGCTTCCTCGCCGCCAAAATACTCGGCGAACATATCCGCGCTGAAGCGCTCGCGCATATTGTACTGACCCCAGTAGACCCCGTTGAGATACACGTGCACGTACCGACCATGCGGGTTCAGATGCCCCAGGTCGAGCATGGTATTGGAGGTAAACCGGTCCGACATATAGAACCCGCGCATGTCCGCATCGTGGTGCCCGGTTCGAAGCTCGATCTGGTCAAAGACCTCAACAGGGGGTACGCCGCGGGCGTATCCTTCAAAGAGTGGATAGCGCAGCTTGGAGTCCCCGTACTCGGAGCGAAAAGAGATCCGCAGGCTCTTCTTGAGATAGGTGGAGCCTCCCCATCGCAGCCCGAAGTACTTGGCCCCCGCGTCCTCCTGGAAGCCGGGGGTCCCATCGGGATGGATCAGCTCGAGTGAGATCGGCTCCTCGCTTGGAAAGACGGTGGTCGCGGCGGTGATGCACAGGGACGGCAGGTCAGCCAGACCATCCCGCAGCCGAGGGCCGTTGACCCTGTCACGCGTGACGCTGGTTCGCATGACGGAAGAGTCGAAGACATCATCGAGAAAGATATAGGTATGAGTGTCCGTGTTCGTCGGCCCAAGACCTTCCTTGAACGCGGCGGCTCGCAGGATCGTGGTAGTCGAGATCCGAACCGGCCCGGCATAGACGCTGCCGTTGGTGGGCGTCGGGATCGACCCATCGACCGTATAGCGAATCTCGGCATCTGCCGTCTCGGTAGAGATTTCAACGTCAAAGGGCTGGTCGTAAAAGCCGCGATCAAGCGAGAAGCTGGTATCGGCGACAAATCCGACAATCTGCGAATCCGCGTTGCTCTCACCGGGAGACGGCTCGGTCATATAGGACTCGACCTGTTGAGAAAAATGAAAGCCGGCCAGCTCGGGCAGCAGCAGGAAATCGTCATCTCCGGGAGAAAGATTGAGCCCCTGAATCGCCAGGACATTAGCCCCGGGCGAGAGCGCGTCTCGGAAGGAGCTGACATTGAAGCCCTCAAAGATGAGCACCTGCTCGACCGGGTTTTCCCGCGTCGCGACGGAGTCCCACCTCAGCGCCTGCGGCGCGTTGCTGTTGGCGACCTCGGTTCCATTAAGCCAGGCGACAAACCCATCGTCGTACTTCAGTCGCAAGGTCAACGTATCTAGAAGACCTGGATCCTCGACCTCAAACGGAACCCGCAGATAAGCTGTCGCATTGCGTCCCTGCATCTCCCCCGCCACATCGGTTCTCACCTGGCGCTGAAAGATGAGATCCTCATCGAAGACCTCGCCAAACACCTCGACCTCCGCAAGATGGAGGTACGGCCCCGGCATCGAGATACGGACAAACCTGCCTGCACCTTCGATGTCGGGAAAAAAGAAGGTCTCCTCGCTGTTGCCGTTGTGAGGACCGGTCTCAAAAACCACGCTGCGATCGCTGTCGAGAAGCTCAACCGTGAAGTCTGTAAAGCGCTCCCTGCAACAATCCATACGATTCCAGAGCTTGATCGAGTCAACCGTATAGTCACCCAGGAGATCAACCTCCCACCATGAATTGCTTCCATTGGTATGAAAGGTTGTTCCTGCGGTCCAATCGCCATCGGTATTCCCATCGATACCCCGCATCGGCTCTCCCCCCCAGCCCTCCGAAGACTGGGTCGCGCGGCCGCCGAGAGCGACGTTTTCTATCCGGACAGGAGGCGGGGGCGCGTCCCCGGTAGCGAAACCTACCCCGGTTTCAGCCTGCATCCAGCCGGAATCATCAAAGCCAGCATCGCGCCACTGGACTCCGAAACGATCATCCGCAGGAACCATAAACCGCGCCGCGCTGCCGCTGGAAACGAAATCAACCTGCGCAGCCATCTGCGAGAATCCGTAAGATATTCCGGGGCGCTGCGGCGGATATTGCGGCGCATAAGCGTGGACCGCGTCCAACCCGCCAGGCGCCACCAAGCCAAGAAATTCACCTGCCTTATCGAGACGGAAGCTGGCATGAAGCTCGGAACCGGCAGCGGCCCGGTCCTTCCCCGAGGCGAACACCAGCAGGTACTCCCCCGGCAACAGCTCGATGGCGGGAAAGAACCATTTCCGAAGGTCCCCGGCGTCATCGGTAAGACTCCAGCCATCGAGATTGACCGTCGCCGCCCCCTGGTTCTGGATCTCGATCCAATCCGATGAATCCCCATCCTCATCAGCCAGCCCATCTCGATTCTCAGCCAGAAACTCGGTGATCACCACCGCCTGCGCCGACAACGATCCCGGAAGCCAGCACAATGCACTGAGTGCGAACAGAATAAAAAGGCCGCGGCACTTCATCGGACGCCTTCCCTGTAGAGGAGTAAAACCGGTCCGTCTATTTTAGGAGAGCCCTCCGACTCTAGCAAGAAAGCTACCCTGAACAGCCAACACTCCAGTGAAAACCACATTGCCCGGCTCACGAACCAATGATAGCGTATAGCGCTGGGGTTGGGTCCTTTATTGGAGACCGGCATGCCAAGGATGGCCGCGATCGTCGCCCTCACCTATGCTCTTGCGCATGGAGACTGCGCCCAGGCCCAGCTTACGCTCCTTCGGTCTTTTTCGACCGAGCAGACCGTTCCCCTCGGGCCTGACGGAATCGCCTACCACGAGGACTCCGATGAGCTCTACGTGGTGGACAGCACCAGCGGAAGCCTGTTCAGACTCACAATGGGTGGACAACTCATTGATTCGTTCGTCAACCCGGAGCTCTCCTTCTACGAAGGAATAACGGTACTCCAGAATGGAAATCTACTTGTCTCAGATGGAGGAATGGGCACCCTCACCGTCTTCACCCCGGGGCTGGAAATAGAGGAGGCGCCCCTGGACATCACCGCGACAAGCTCCTCTCCAAATGGCGTTGTTATGGTGGAAAAAACAGACAGTCTGTTCATCACCGATGACAACGTAGTGCAGATTATGGAGATCGACCCCGCGGGCCGATTGCTCGGGCAATTCCTCACCAACGACGTCGATCCTTCCTTTCTCGAGCCGGAGGGAATCGCCTTCGAGCCCGCCTCCGGCCACCTGCTGGCCGTCGATGACGACCAGGGCAGGCTCTACGAGCTCACCACCGATGGGCAGTTCGTTCGAGATGTCGACCTGGAGGCACTCACCGGATTCACCGACCCCGAGGGGCTCTCCTACCACTCGCCAACTCGAACTCTCTTCATCGCGTTTGACGGAGATCGGCAGGTAGGCGTGTTTCGTTTTTCCCCTCTCACCTCCAGCTTCAAAAGGGGTGACTGCAACGACGACGGCTCGGTCGACATCTCTGACGTGATCAACACCCTCGAGATGCTGTTTCTCGGTGCGGCCGAAGGCGGTTGCGATGATGCCTGCGACTCAAACGACGACGGGGCCATGGACATCTCCGACGCGATCGTAACCCTGGGAGTGCTCTTCCTGGGGAACGGCTCCATCCCGCATCCCGGCATACTCGAATGCGGGGCAGACCCGACCGACGACCAGGTGGACTGCGCGACGCAGCCAGCGAGCTGCCCACAATAATTCCCGGAAAGCTGTGGCGAGCGGCATTGAGCGCCAACGCCGCCAGGATCATGCGTTTCATATCCATGTTCCCTTTTATCGTCAGTTGAATCCACCCTGCAGCCTATGTACAGACATCTGCCCTGACAAGCAAAGTAGCCGCACCGAAGCAAGGTGAGTCGCGAAAGCTGAGGTCTTGCCCGATCTCTTCGTTCGGCTACACTGGTTTCAGATCTGAAAGAACACGCCAACCCATCAAGGTGAATCCGAATGCGACGAATCGCCCTCTCGGCACTTTTCCTGTTGATCCCGGGCATCACCGGAATCTACGCACAAGCGCCCGGCCGGCCCAATGTGCTGTTCATCGCGGTAGATGACCTGAACGACTGGGTCAACTGCATGGGCGGCAGGAAGGGTGTTCACACTCCGAACATCGATCGACTTGCGGCCCGCGGCGTACTCTTCACCAATGCCCATTGCGCCGCCCCATCCTGCAACCCCTCGCGGGTTGCCATGATGACGGGCGTGGCTCCCTCCTCTTCGGGCATCTACCACAATGGGCAGGACTGGCGCAGCCGGCCCCGTCTTGCGAAAGCCGTCACGATCCCTGAGCACTTTCGCGCCGGCGGATACACTGCCTTCGGCGGCGGCAAGATCTTTCATGCCCTGTCCTGGATTACCGGCGGCTACGGCAAACAACAGAACGAGGCCAAGCTCTGGGATTCCTACTGGCCCTCGGCCACCACGCCCATGCCCGAGCCCCAATGGCCGAAGGCTGCGCAGGCCAGGCGCGCCGCCAACGGCTACCTCTATTCGAAGCCGATCGCCGTGGGCAGGGACCCCAAGGGGCGTCCCGCGCATTTCCTGGATTGGGCGCCGGACCATCAACCGGAAACCGGAACGGCCGATTACAAGGTCGTCAGCTGGGCTGCCGGAGAGCTGGCGAAAAAACGAGACCGGCCCTTCTTTCACGCCGTTGGCATCTTCCGGCCGCACATACCGTGGTACGCTCCGAAGAAATATTTTGACCTCTACCCCGAAGAGGAGGTCTTCCTGCCGCCGACAAAAGACAACGACCTCGAAGATGTCCCCCCCGCCGGCCACCGTTCGCTTCGAAAGAGCTGGCATCGATGGATCAAGGAAAACGGCGAGTGGCGCCCGGCGGTCCGCGGCTACCTGGCATCGATCAGCTTCGCGGATGCCCAGGTCGGCCGCCTGCTTGACGCGCTCGACTCGAGCCCGCACGCGAAGAACACCGTCGTCGTGCTCTGGTCCGACCATGGCATGCATATCGGGGAGAAGCAGCACTGGGAAAAATTCACGCTCTTTGAAGAATCCACCCGGGTTCCGCTAATCATCATAGCTCCCGGAGTGACGAAACCAGGGAGCACCTGCGACCGCCCCGTCAGCCTGCTCGATGTCTACCCTACGCTGAACGAGCTCTGCGGCCTGCCGAAGCGGAACGACATCGACGGAACGAGCCTTGTCCCGCTGCTGAAAGACCCCACAGCCAGGCGAGATCGCCCCGCCATAACCACCTGGGGCCGAGGCAGTCACTCGGTACGAACCCAGCGCTGGCGCTACATCCGCCACGCCAACGGAAGCGAAGAACTCTATGACCATGAGAATGATCCCGATGAGTTCACAAACCTTGTAGTCAGCCGCCCCTTGCATGCGAAAGCCATCATCCCGGGACTCGAAAAATGGTTGCCTTGACGATCCACTATTCAGAAGGACAGGCGCAACAGGGCGTTAAGCCGGTTTTGCAGGTGGAAATCCCTGCCCTCTTTTGCTCGGCTGCAGGGGGGAGTTTTTCGGGAAAAAGCTGGATTCGATGTCCAGTTTTACCGGCGGCGGCAGATTGTAAATAGCGGAGACAGTATCTTGACGAAGGCCTTCACATTTTTCCTGCTCATCTGGTTCCTGCTCTCAAGCCACGCGCAAGCGGCCAGGCGACCGAATATTGTCATGCTGCTGGCCGACGACCTCGGCTGGAAAGACATCGGGTGCTACGACGGGCCTGTCAAGACTCCAGCGCTCGATGCCCTCGCCGCCGGCGGAGTTCGTTTTACGGACTTTTATTCCGGAGCCGCCGTCTGCTCACCCTCTCGCGCCACCACCCTCACCGGACGGCAGCATCTGCGCGCCGGGGTCTTCAGCTGGATAGACGATCACACGCAGAAATCACACCTCCTTGAGAGAGAGGTCACGCTCGCTGAGGTTCTGAAAACCCACGGCTACTCAACCGTCCACCTGGGAAAATGGCACCTGGGCCTTCCCAGGCGGTCTCGTGAGAAGCCGACACCGAAACAGCATGGTTTTGATTACTGGTTCGCCACCGCCAACAACGCCCAGCCCAGCCACAAGGATCCGGTCAACTTCATTCGCAACGGGAAACCCGTGGGCAAAATCAAAGGCTACGCCAGCCAGATCGTGGTCAATGAAGCCATCTCCTGGCTCGATGAACATCGAAAACCGGCAAAGCCCTTCTTTCTCAACATCTGGTTCCATGAACCCCATGCCCCGATTGCCGCCCCGAAGACGAGTGTCGCCCCCTATGGAAAACTGAATGACCCGGCCGCCATTTATTCAGGAACCATCGACAATACAGACCGGGCCATTGCACGCCTGCTCAAAAAGCTAAAGCAGGTCGATGCCCCTGAGAACACGCTCATCATCTACTCCTCCGACAACGGCAGCTACCGTAACGACAGAACGGGCCATCTCAGGGGGTCCAAAGGCTCCAACTTCGAGGGAGGCATCCGGGTTCCCGGCATCTTCTACTGGCCTGGCACCATCGGTGGAGGGCGGGTCGAAAAGTCACCCGCCGGCCTCGTCGATCTCCTGCCAAGCGTTTGCGGACTGCTTGGGATCGACAAACCCGAAGGTGTCCATCTCGACGGTTCGGACCTTTCACCCCTGCTGAGAGGAGAGCCGGACAAATTTTCCCGCCATCAGCCTCTCCTCTGGCTGCTTCCGACCAACGCCGGCGCCATAGCGCTCCGGGAAGGAAAATACTCGCTGGTGGGCTATCGTTCCTACGAGCTCCCAAAAGACAAGCAGGCCATGGCCTCCCTTAGAAAACAAATCGAAGAGATTCTCAGAAAGGATGGATCGCTCGAAGAGGAGATTCGCGGAAGCACCCTGCAGAAGCAGCTCTTTGAGGGTTTCAAAAACAGAGAAGCTGAAAGGCTGCGAGGAAAGTACATCCGCCTGAACATGTTCAGCGAGACCTGGATTCCGGCGATCAAGGCCGGCGGCTACCAACGATTCCAGCTGTTCGACCTCGAAAAAGACCCATCGCAGAAGACGGAAGTGTCCGGGCGCCATCCTGAGATTTTTACCCGCCTGAAAAAGCAGTTAATGATGATCAATGCGAGTATCATGGCCGATGCGCCTGACTGGTCAAAACAGCCGGATCCGACTGAATGAAAAACACCCTGCTGACAGCCGTTCTCGCGGCATCCATCCTGGCCGCTGCCGACGGCATCTACGCTGAGACCATCAGCGGCACGGTCAGCGACCCTTCCGGCAAGCCGATCGCGGGCGTCATGATCTCGGCCTTCGACAAAGGCCACCGTAAATTTGTCTCCGTGTTCAGCCAGGGCGATGGCTCGTTCGTGATCGATGGTCTGCGGAAAGTAAAACACGATGTGCGTGCGCGGCTCATGGGCTTCGATGACGAATGGTCCGATGGGAAGAAGCCCCGCGCCGGAAGCCTGGAATTCAAACTCAAAGCCGCGACCGGAGATGACCTCCAGGACCAGCGCCCCGCCAGCAGCGGCTTCAGCATGCTGAAATTCGACAACCAGCGGGACAAGCTGAACTTCAAGATGATGTGCAGCTATTGCCACCAGGTGGGAACCGTGGGCTTTCGCACCCCGGAGCAGCCGGTTGACTGGGAAACGATGGTGCGGCGAATGGATGGATACGGCGGGCTCTACCGTCACACGCAAAAGACCATCGTCAAGCGCCTGCTGGAAACCTACAAGGAGGACGCGATCAGAAAATGGCCCATTTTCGTCCCGCCTCCGGCTCCGGCCGGTCTCGGGGCGAAGGCCAGGATCACAGCATGGGAGCTGGGCAAGAAGCTGGAGAGCTCCTTCCATGACCTTGAGCTCGGCCCTGATGGGCTGGTCTACGTGGTCAATATCAGCAAACACCGGATTGTCACCCTGGACCCCGCGACCGGCGAACAGCGCACCTATCAGTTGCCGCGTGGCTCCTATGGCCCTCATTCCATCGAACTGGCAAATGATGGCCACATGTGGCTGACCATCTGCGCCACCGGCCAGATGGCGAAGTTCGATCTCAACACCAAAAAATACACGATCTGCTCGAGCGCTGAGGCCCCGGCCAAAAGGGGCTCCTACCCCCACACCCTTCGCATCAACCCGAAGGATCCCGAGGGGCTCATCTGGTATACCGATGCGGGCCGGAACTCCTGCTTCTCCCTTCATCCGTCCACCCTCAAGGTCAAGGAGTACAAGCTGCTGAAGGCGCACCAGGCTGTTTCGGCCGGGAAAGGTGAATCCCGCGGCATCACACCTTACGGCCTGGACTTTTCTCCCGTAGATGGAAGCATCTGGTACTCCAAGCTCAACGGCAACCGCATCGGGCGCATCGACCCCCGCACCCCCGATGGGGACATCAAGGAGTGGAACCCCCCATTCCGCGGGCCCCGCAGACTTCATGTCGCCCAGGACGGCATTGTCTGGGTGCCCGGATTCGCCTCAGGCGTGTTCGGAAAATTTGACCCGAAGACCGAGAAATGGACCGTCTATGATCTCCCGGACGCCGAGAACCAGATACCCTACGCCCTCAACATTGACCCCAGTGGAAACATATGGATCTGCGGAACCGGAAACGACACCCTGAACAGGTTCAACCCGAAAACAGAACGCTTCGTCGAGTTCCGTCTTCCGACCAGGGTCTCCTACACCAGGGAGATCGAATTTGACGCCGACGGTAACGTCTGGGTCAGCACCAGCGGCCCGGCACGACATATGGAACGAGGCTACGGCGCCATCATCAAGCTCGAGCTCCCAGGAAAAATCGACGAGGGCCAGGGTAAGAAACTCACCGGCTACCTGCCGAACCGCAAAGACCTCACCTACGAACAGCCACGAGTCGTAAACTACAAGGACTCTCCAAACGCCAGGCTTCTTGCCCGCATCGACAAGAACCCACTACCCAAGGAATACATCCCGACGCAGCACCAGCCCTACGTGGACCGAAAGATAAAGGAGCTGCGGCCTGCCCAAGGAAGCCGGCTTGGCAGGCTCTGGAAGGAAAAACAGGCTGCCGATCCGGACATGCCCAACCGAGGCGCCTCCTTCGTGAAGATTCTCGATTACCTGATCCGCGAACAGAAAAAAGAAATCCGAAAGTAAGAGCTGTCCCACCAACGAAAGAGCCAGCATGCTCAACCGTAACCTGTTCGTCTTTGCGACAACCATCGCTTTGCTTTCGCTCCTGGCGCACCGTCCGAGGTCCATCGTCGGCAGCGAGCGAGTAACCGGCAGTCCCCGCAACGAGTCCTTCGCTCCGGGTCTCCAGAAACAGCTTTTCGTTGACGACCATTTCATCGAGGAAAAAGAAAACCTCGTCCACAAAGTCGGACAGGCACGAAAACATGGGGTTGTCCTTAAGCCTACCTTGCCAACGGATTTCCAGACCGGGAAGGTTCACGAAGGACCGGATGGCGGCGCTGGCTACGAGTTCGGAGAATCAGCCTTCTGCTGGTTTTTCTCGCCACACTGGGACTCCGACAGAAAGCTCTTCAGGCTCTGGTACATGGCCAGCAAGCGCCCCGGCTCGGCCCTCGCCTACGCCGAATCTAAAGACGGCATCACCTGGACCAAGCCGCTGATCTCAAGAGATGGCAAGAGCAACCTGGTCAACTGGAAATCGGATGTGCCGATCCTGCGGGAGAAGAGGTCCCGTGGGCTGGTTGAAATCGGCCTCGATGGAGTCACCGTCAACATCGATGCGGGAGTCCCCTGGGGGCACCCTGAGAAATACAAGGTCGCATTCTACCCGAACCGCGGGGGGCAGGACTGCCGAACAAGGCTGGGCTACTCAGCCGACGGCATCAACTGGAAGTTTTACAACAAGGGCCTGCCGGTAACGGGCCGTGCTGCAGACTTCAGCAACCAGCTCTTCTGGGACCCTCCTAACAAACGCTACCTACTGGTCTGTCGCCAGGACTTCGCCGCCGGTGGTGGCGTGGGCGAGCTGCGCGGCGTCCGCATCATGGAGCACACCGGGGGCAACGATCTCCAGAAGCATCCAACGGGCTGGAAAACCCTCACTACCTTCGTTCTGAATGATCCCGACAAGACATTGGTTCCCGGAACCCGGGTTCCTGAGCGCCAGATCCACACCCTTCCCATCTGGTACTACGAAGGGATCTACTTCGCCCTGACGGATGTCCTGACCGCCACGAACCGTCCGGTACCGGTTGGAAAGCAGGACTTTCACAAACGGCACGAAAAGGGCACCTGGGAGTTCTACATGGCGCCTTCCCGTGACGCTGTCCACTTCGATTTCGCAGTCGCCGCCTACCAGCGAAAGACCCTCATACCAAGAGGCCCGGACGGCAGCTTCGACAAGGACTGCGTTCGCCCGCCAATGAACATCATCACCCACAAAGACGAACACTGGATCTACTACCTCGCCACCAACGAGCGCTGGGGCGCTCGCAGGTGGGACGCGCGCCTTGGACTCGCAAAGCTCAGACTCGATGGCTTCTTCTATCTCGAGGCCAGCAGGAAGCCCGGGGCCCTCATCACGAAGCCTTTCAAGCTCCAGGGGTCAGGGATCGAGGTCAACGTAGATGCGGAAAAAGGATGGGTGAAGCTCGAGCTGATTGACGAAAATAACAATGTCATCTCCGGGCTCTCCTCCAGGCACGAGGGAGTCGACCAATTGCGCTTGAGGCCTGCCTGGAAGCTGTCCAACCTCAACGGAAAAACAGTCAAGCTCAAGCTGACCCTTCAGGACGCGAAGCTCTATGCCTTTGGTTTCATTGATCAATAACCAGCCTGCCCGGCTTCATTTCGTGGCGGCTCTGGGCCTGCTGCTTACCCTGCTCTCCCCCTTCTCAAGATGCCTGGCCCAGCCCGGCACGCAACGGGTTCCGCCAATCGAAAAGGGGCTCCTGGCATCGGAGAGGCTGCAAGGAAAGGGAGCCTGGGTAGACGAAGCCTTCAAGACACGTTTTCGCCAAAACAGGCGAGCCCGCGCTACCATCTGGTTCGATGATCAACTGCTGGGAGATGGAGAAGCCTACACGAGACGAAGCCGGGAATTTTCCGGCCGCAGAAGGGAGGAGCTGGGCCTGGCTGCGGCCAGGACGCTGAAGGCCATCCATGAGCGGTCGTGGAAAAAAGCCGCGCCTCGTATCCAACAACTCATCGAGGGGGGGATGATCAGTCAGCTTGACCGGCATTGGATCGTAAACGGCTTCTCCTGCATCACCGTCAAGGAGCATCTCGACAGCCTCCGATCCGTCCCCGGAGTCAAAAAGATCTTCGCCGGTCCCAGGATTCCTCCGAAACGCCCCCTGCCACCGGGACAGGCCCCCGCCTTCAAGCCACAGAAGGAAAAAACGCACGACCCGCGACTCAACAAACATCCCTGGTATATCCGCTCCCTGCTGGCTGACCGAGTCTGGGAACAATTCGGCATAAGAGGAAAAGGCATTCTCAATGTCGTTCACGATTTCAACTTCGTCTTCTCGGACAACCTCACCGGGAACCTGCACCGGAACCCCGGCGAGCTTCCTGGGAACGGAATTGATGACGACCGAAACGGATTTGTTGACGACTATCACGGCTTCAACTTCGACGCCGAGACAGCCCTGCTGACCAGCACCCAGGTTTCGTTGCGATCCTCTTCTCCAAGGGGGATGCATGGGTTCATGTGCGCGGCGATTATCTGCGGACGGGGTGTATCTGGAAAAGATTACGAATTCGGGATCGCTCCTGAAGCCAGCTGGGCGGGGGTCATCGCCGGCGGGCAGCTCGAGAAGGCCGTGCAGTGGGCCATCGATCAAGGGGCGGACACCTACAGCATGAGCTTCTCGATCCCCAGGCTGCGGGAGTATCGATCCCACTGGAGAAAGCTCATGGAGCACGGCTCCTTGTGCGGGCTCTTCTTCGTTTCCGGAGCCGGAAATTTTTCCCAGACCGAGAAGACGCCGGTCCAGATGCGAACACCTGAAGATATTCCCGAGGTGGTGTTCGCCGCTGCGGGTGTCCAGCGCGACTTCAGCCGCACCCCGTTTTCGAGCCAGGGTCCGGTGAGCTGGCAAACCGAGCACTACCGGGATGGCCTGGTTCAGAAGCCCGAGGTTTGCGCCTTCAACATGGGTCTACCCCTGCTGCGGCGGGATGGATCGGCCAGGCCTGTAGCACTCAACGGCAACTCCTTCGCAGGCCCCATGTTCTGTGGAGCGATCGCGCTGATGCTTTCTGCCGATCCTGGCCTGCTTCCATGGGACCTGAAAGAGATCATCACGAAAACAGCCACTGACGTCGCCGCAAAGGGCGTCGATGCCCAGACCGGCCATGGGCTCATCAACTGCTACCGGGCGGTGAAGGAGGTCCTGAGGCGCAAGGCCATCCGCGAGGGTCACGACCCGAAGCGGTATACCGGCAGAGAATCCGGCGACGAGGTGGGCCTGGCAGCGGAAAAAGAAAAACTGGCGGCGCGCAGCGTCGTTATCGCGCGAATCGCCCCCGGGGGCCAGGCGGCGAAGGTCGGCATCCAGATCGATGACCTGGTGCGAAGCTACGATGGCCGCCCCATCACAACCACCACGGCCCTGCGCTCGGCGGTGAGAGCCTCAAGCCAGCCGCCAGGCCGAAAAATCACCCTCGTTATCGAGCGCAGCGGAAAAAAAATCGAGTTCATCGTGAAGCCTGGCCAGCTGGGCATCCAGTCTGTCGCACATTACGCCGCGCCGGCATTCAAGTAGCTCCCCGCCTGCGCCTCATTTTTTCGGCGGCTCACCATCGCCGGTCCGCTCCCCCTGCAGAACCCAGCTGAGATTGAAACGGGCGAACTGCCCGCCACCGTAACGGTAGTTGGGCCCTCCCTCCAGCAGGATGTAAATCCAGCCATCGCTCGCTGTTCCTGGTCGGCCGGCCGAGAGAGATGAATAGGCGCTCGGCCCCTTGTAGACCCGGCGCTTGACTGGCCAGGTCTTCGCCCCATCGAAGCTCGCCCAGACGCTGACATCTTTGCGATCGCCGCCTTGGCTGTCGCAGCTGCTGTAGAGCAGGATATCCCGATCCTTGACCGGCAATCGAACAAGGCCGGCCATGCAGCCGCTGCCGCCGCCAATGGAGCCGCGAGCGCCGTCCGGCAGAACCTTTGAGATCGCGGGCTCTTTCCAGGTCACACCGCCATCATCGCTCCAGGCATGCCAGCGCATCGACCTGTCGTACTTGCTTCCGGGAGGGTCCCAATGCCTTCGCGAATCGTAATAGATACGGCCATCGGCCAGCTCGGCGACGCAGCCCTCGCCAGTCCCCATAACGGGAAAGGGGCTGCTCGGAAACCAGGTCTTGCCTCCGTCGTCGCTGTAGATGGCGCTATTGTACATCTTCGGGAAGTTTTCCCGCCGGTCTCCGGTCTTTCCGTAGAAGCGGGCCGGCCGAAGCAGCCGCCCCCTGTGCTTTCCTCGCCGCAGGGTGATGCCATGCTCGGCCATGTGCATGGTCAGCTTGTGGCCGCTCTTTGTGGGATAAATGACCGTCTCCCTGGCCTGCCAGGTCTTGCCATGGTCCCCGCTCCGGTAGACAATCGGCGGCGGCGGGTTCGCCGGCCACCGATACTTCTCCGCGAATACGAAGATACCCCCGTTGGTTTCATCAACCGTCACGCCTCCGCCACTGAAGATGTGCTTGTATTTGCCAAGAATGATCGGGGCGCCCCACGTCTTCCCCCCATCCTCGCTGCGGCGGACCTGGAGGGCATCCCCTGAGACAAAGGTCGCGAGGACCGTCCCATCCATAGCCACGACAACGTTGGGCTGCCTCCCTTTTCCGTAAATCCCCTCGAGCTCGAACTTCGCCTCGCCCTGGAAAGAAGAGAGCTTCCCCTCGGCCGCGACCCAACCAGGAGCTGCGAGAAAAACGGCAACCGACAGGATCCTCAAATTCATACCCAGTCCTTCCTATTTACCTGCCCGAACTGTCACGACATTCGAAACCCCTGTACCAGCGAGCCCCTTCGGAGTCGGTTGCACCGCGTAGAGGCGGTACCTGACAATTTTTCCGGGTTCAATTCTGATCCTGGGAGATGAGGTCTTGTTCTCGCCATGAAACGGCTTGTAGTTCCT
>CAUZHA010000109.1:0-15254 GCA_963579555.1 Planctomycetes bacterium UBA1146 | reverse complement strand
GTTTTCACTCGATGCCAAAAAAGAAGCTCCTGCACAACTCGTTGTCGCGCAAGGGCTTTCGTGATCATGGTGCCAGGCTCCGAACCTGTGGCCTTCTCACCCCCAGTGAGATGGTCAGTTTCTTTATTCCTCACCCATCAGCTTTTTGATGGTGGGCTCGAGGGCGTTGGCCCAGGCGTCGTAGCCTTTTTCGTTGGGGTGGGTGCCGTCGGGAAGGAGATCTCCGCGGAGGCGGCGGCCAGTGAGGAAGGTGTCGTTCATGTTGAGGTAGTAGACCCTGTTGCCGTCGGCGAGGGCGGAGACCAGCTTATTGACCTGCATGTTCTTCTGGCGGGCGGTGTCGTCGTCGTTGCCACCGCGGGGGAAGATGGCGAGGACGAGGACCTTTGTCGTGGGCAGCTTCCTGCGAAGCAGGTTGACGATAAGGCGGATGTCGTTGGCGGTGTAGGGCGGCGCGCTGCTCATGTGGTTGTTGGTACCGATCATCAGGATGGCGAGCTTCGGTGAGATGCCCTCGATGTTGCCGTTTTCGAGGCGCCAGAGGACGTGCTCAGTGCGGTCGCCGCTAATAGCGAGGTTCAAGGCGTTGCGTTTGGCGTAGTACTCGTCCCAGACCGTCTTGCCGGCCTTGTCCCACCAGTGGGTGATGGAGTCGCCGATCATGAGGAGATCGACGTTGCCCTCTTTAGCGCGCTCGTTCATGGCCAGGTGGCGCTGCAGCCAGGGCTTCTTGTGCCAGCGAGGCTCGGGGCGGGCCGAGATGATCCGCCCCTCCACCGGCATGCGCCAGGTCGGGATGCTGATGCTGTCGTAGGTGACTGTGGTCGTAACATCTTCGAGCTGGGAGCAGGCCGGCAGGCCGACATAGAAGGTATGGCCCATATCGAGCTCGACGGAGCCGAGATTCTTCCACTTGAAGCCGTCGCGAGACATATAAGCAGTAAAGGTGTTGCGGAAGCGGATCAGTCGCACCCAGTAGGGAGTACTCAGGCGGTTCTTCTTGATGACGTGAGCCTCGCCGAGCTGCTTCAGGCTGCCCGTGCTTGTCTCGCCGCCCTTTTCTTGACGCGAAACCAGCGCGCCGCTCCAATGCGGCAGGAGCAGAGCGGAGGCGTGAATGGAGTCGGCATCGAGGGTCTTTCGCATCATCACGCCGGGCTTGGTCCACTGCGAGCTCATCGGCCGCACGATGCGCGCCGTTATCGTTCCCTGGCCGTACATCGGCGCGTAGACGAAGTGTAACTCATCGGCCTTGCCGCCGATGTCGTGGCCTTCGCCTTCGAGGGTAAAGTTCCTGCCGTTGTACTCGGTGTAGCCCGGGATCGTGACCTTGCCGACATCCGCGCTCAGCCAGGGACCCGGCAGCCCCGCACTGGCGGGAATCTCAACCGACGATGCGCTCGTGCCGATCTCATTGCCGGCTGTGACAACATAGCAATAGAGCTCGCCTTTCTTTGCAGTTGAGTCGAGAAAGACAGGAGTCTTGAGACCCGAAGCGACCTCCTCGTAAGGCCCACCGGCCTTCAGTGAACGGCTCACTGTATAGCTTGTCGCATCCGTACAGCCGACCGGGTCAACAGACCGCACCCAGGAAAGCTGCGTGCCCCCATTGAGGCTCCTGGCAACAAACCCGGCCGGGACACCGGGCCGCCCCACTGCCTTCGGTTCTTTAACCGCTTCACGTCGATGCGTGAGAGTGCCGAGGCCGACATGATCGCGGTTGAAACCCTCCGGCTCCAGCTTCCTGACGACACGAGCCGAATAAGGAGCCGGGATGCCGCGACGGCTCGAGTAGTGATTCAGGACCCTTTCGAAAATAGCCCCGAAGCTGCCACGGCTGACTTTTGAGATCTCGGTGTAGTTCTTATGCTGTCCACCGCGCCCGTACTTGCCGGTGCGGTCAAGGTAGTGCACGAAGGGCACCTCTTCCCCTAGCCCGTACTTCGCCGTGTACTCAAAGCCCCTGAGAATCCTGTTGTCGCCCCAACCGTAGAGGTCGACGCCCTGGTTCCAGGCCACCTCGGCAGCACAGGCCAGCAGCCCGATCCCAAGCTGGGCGTAGTGCTGGGCCCGGGTGGTCTCCTGGCACTGGCCGCTTTCGTTGACCACCATGTGTGGAATACTGCCGTTGCCTGCACCCGCCACGGCGTAGCGGACCGTCGCCTCGAACATCTCGCGCTTATCGCAATAAACCGCGATCGCCATCCGGGTCTGCAGAGCGGCGGTCTCCCAATTGCCGTTGGCGAAGTAGGCGTAGTGCTCGATGGTCGGGTCCCAGGCATCGAGAAACCACTGGCCGCAGCGCTTCGCATCTTCTTCGGACCAGCCCGAGTCCGTGTAGCGCAGGAGTTCCGCCGCGTTGGCAAACATGAAACCCTGCAGGCCGGAGGCGAGCACGCCATCGATCCCCGTGACCTTCTTCAGCGAACCGACCCAGGCGTTGATCATGTGGATGGCCTTGTCGGCATGGGCCTTCCTGCCGGTGACCGCCCACATCAGCGCGTGCTGGTAGACCGCGATGGCATCACTGACGGTCTCACCCATGCGAATATTCGGAGCCCGCCCCCACTCGGGGAAGGGCCCCCGCATCCTGTAGTCGAGGCTGGCGTAGGTACTCTTCTCGAGAACCTTGAAACCCTCGAAGATCGGCCCCGTTCTGGCGGCTACGCCAACCCTCATTCGCTCGATGTCCGAGCGACTGTGAAGCAGGCCGGGGTGGATGAACAAATCCGCCGCCTGGCTGCTCGACAAGGAGAGGGCCAAAAGCACGAATGACAGGGCCAGGTTTTTCATGGCACCACAACTCCTTCTGCAGACGGCCAGGCGTTCGTTACTTCCATCACTTCCTGGGGGCCTGCCCAGGCTTGGTTGCCGGGTTCTTTTTACCGGCAGGTTCCCTGGTGCCGGTCACCGGCAGCGGCGGCGCCAGGATCCGAAAGCCGGCCGGCGGCAGGAAAGCCCCGGGAACAGGTTTGCTGCCGGCTATGGGGAAAAGCGTTCTTATTTGCCGTGCGGCCTTTTCCGGAGACATTTTTCGCACCATCACCAGGTCGAAGTACATGAATTCGATCACCGCGCTGGCCGCCCAATCCACACTCGTCGTATAGCCGGAGATGGGATAGGTAGCCCGGTCACCGAGACGTTTCATCAGGCGTTCGGCCAATTGATTCTTCATGATCAGGCAGGAGGAAAAATGAAGCAGCTTCACATTACCCGCGGAGCGCAAACTGTCGGCGATGACCTCCGGCTTGATCGTACGACCGGCGACCTGGAGTCCTTCGCTGTTGCCATGTGAAGACAGGCACACCACCACGGGTTCTGCCAGCAACGAGACTTCACGACACCAGCGCTGCAGGTCGCTTGCGTTACTCAAGGCGCGGCGGCGGACCTGCACGTTCGGCGTACGTTCAAAGAATGCCTTGAGCATGTCCCCGAAAGCGTATTCCTGCTGCCCGAGGTCCTCCTCCCAGCGCGCCTCCATGACCACCAGGTAGGTAATTCCCGGATCAGCGAAAACCCGGCTTGCATTCCAATCACGCCAGTCCTTGCCTCCATCGGGCCGCCATTTACCCGCCAGGGAAGCGCCCCCGTCGGCTAATTCAAACCACCCGTCCCCCCTGGCGGCCGGTTCCTGGTAGCCAAACTCAAAGCGGCCATCTTTGACCTTGCCCTTAATCGTTGATCCCCCTTCGCCCGAGTAGATCCCCTCGATACCGTCACCTTCGTGGACAAGTCTCAGCCGCCCATAACTGCTGCTCCAGAGACCCTCAAATCCAGTCTCTCTTTCTTTTCGTTTACCTTTCCATTCCAGCCAATCCTGGCTTCCGGTCGAACGCCATTTTCCCGCAAAGGTTTCACCGTCGGCTCCCAATTGAAACCACCCTTCACCAGTCGTTGCCCTTTCTCGATAGGTAAATTCGAATCGCCCCTTGCTGACCTGACCCTGGAGCGGACAGGACGCGCCCCTCATCGAATAGCTGCCCGTAATCCGATCGCCTTTTTGCTTCAGCTCCATCGGGCCGAACGTTGTCTCCCACATCCCCTCAAAACCGCCCTCCGCTCCCGAGCAATGGGTGCTTACCAGCAACGACGCTAAGGCCACCAGGCGCTTCATCGGAAATCTCCTTGGAGTCATTCAAGGGAACGCATCCCTCAGGGGTGCCAGCCAAACCGAATCACTACTTTAAGCGAGCCTGTCCCAACTGGCAAGGAGGCGACCACCCCCCGACACCTGGCCAGTCCAGGTATTCTTCGAGCCTCCATCTGCAGAATAACAGGACACCCTGTTCTTTCTTCAACCAACCCCCGGGCAACTTTGTTTTTATGTACATTTACAGACAACTCCCAGCTCGAACGCCGGAAGTCCTTCAGCGGAGACCCGCCTGAGCACGGGCTTTTTGAGACCCTTGTTTTTTCCCGGGCGCTGCCAACGAATCCTCGCCTAATCAAACAGGCCGGGAAGTAATTTAAATCGGGCCTGTTGTTCACTATACTGAAGGTATGAAGAGGAAGCGTGGTACCGCGGTTATCTTTGCCTGCCTGCAGAGGGGCGCTCATCGCATGGAGACAAGCCACCCATGCTGAACATTACTGACCATCAGTTCGCGAAGGGCCCCTCCAGGCTGGGTCGGCGTGACTTTCTCCGTGTTGGTGGCCTCTGCGGCCTGTCGCTACCGAGCCTGCTGACAAGCCTGTCCCAGGCCTCCACCGGGCGAGATCTCTACAAAAAGAAATCGGTCGTCTTCCTGTTCCTGCAGGGCGGGCCCCCGCAGGCCGAAACCTTCGACCCCAAGTTCGATGTTCCCGCCAACATCCGCAGCTGCACCGGGGAGGTCCAGACCAACCTGCCGGGTGTCTGGTTCGGCGGCACCTTCCCCCAGATGGCGAAGAGGGCCGACCGGATGGCGATTGTGCGCTCGTTCGCCACGAATGACGGGGGCCACAACCATATACCGATCCTGACCGGCCGCCATCCCTCGGGAGCCGCTATGGGATCGCTCTGCGCTCAGGGGACCGGAATCTTGCATCCCCGCACCGGGATCCCGATGAACACGGTGATCATCCCGGAGGCCGTAGCGCCCGAGCTCAAGCTCGGAAAACCGACCGCGACCTTCGGGCTCCCGAGAATCGAGGCCCAGGTCGCCGGGGCGGGAAACACCGGCGCCCTCTACAAGGGCTTTGTTCGAAACGGCAAGGCAGAGCAGTTGGCCAACTTTAACCTGAAGCTCCCCCGCGACCGCTTTGTCAATCGCTACCGGCTCCTTGACGAGCTCGACGGGCTCAAACGCCGTCTCGACCAGACCGGCGAGACAGATGAAATCAGCCAGATGGAACGACAGGCTTACGATCTCCTGCTTCGCGGCGTCGCCAACGCCTTCGATCTCTCAAAGGAAGATCCGAAGACCATCGCGAGATATGACACCAGCCACCTCTTCGACATGCGCGACTACCACGAGGGCGGCAAGCACTTCCTCTTCAACGGCAAGAAGAGGCTTGTCGACCAGCTGAGATGGAGCAACCTGCTGGGCAAGGAGATGCTGCTGGCCCGGCGGCTGTGCGAGGCAGGCTGCGGGTACGTGACCATCGTCGACTCGAGCTGGGACTTCCACGGCAGCGGCGCCAACAACCCCGGTACCATCGTCGGCATGAACGCGCTTGGCAACCAGGTCGACCACGCGGTTTCCGCCTTCCTCGACGACCTGCAGGACCGTGGCATGAGCGATGATGTCCTTCTTGTCATCTCCGGAGAGATGGGGCGTTCGCCTGTCAAAAAGAACAAGGACGCCGGCACCGACCATCACGGCTCCCTGACACCCCTCCTCCTCGCTGGCGGAGGCCTCAAGATGGGCCAGGTCATCGGCCGCTCCGACAAAACCGGCCATCGACCGGCCTCTGAGCCCTACGGCCCCGAGAACCTCCTTGCCACGATTCTCCACACCTTGTTCGACGCGGCCGAGCTCCGCGTCTCCCCGGAGCTCCTGCCCCCCGAACTCAGCAAGATCCTCCTTGAGGGCAAGCGGATCAAGGAGCTGTTCTAAGCAACCCTCCGCCGGGCCGCTTCAAGATGGATTTCATTGCTAACACCGCCGCACGTTTTATTACGACTCCCCTTCAGCTATTATTCTTACCCCCCAACTACCGAAAACACTTATCACGACCCCATGGGTCACGAGGATCAAAGCCATGAATTTGCGCGTACACAACACCATCATCAAAACCCTCCTGGTCGCCTTCCTGGCCCTGCCGGTTTCAGCCGCGGAGAAGAACTTGCCCGACCCGGACGGAAAGCCTGCCGACCTCTCCAAACCGGTGCAGGTCTATATCCTCCTCGGGCAATCCAACATGCTGGGATTCGGCAAGATCAAAGGCGGTGACGGCTCACTCGAACACGCCGTCAAGGAGAAGAACCTCTACCCCTACCTGGTGGATGAGGCGGGCAATTGGACCGAGCGCAAGGACGTACGGAATGTGCGCGTCATGGGCAGCGGCACCGGCGGCATGAGGGGCTTCAATAACGAATGGATGACGATCAAGGGCGGAAGGATCGGCCCGGAGATCGGTATTGGCCACCATGTTGGCAACGCCGTCGACGCGCCGGTGATGATTCTCAAAAGCTGCATCGGTAATCGTGCCCTGGGCTGGGACCTGCTGCCGCCTGGAGGCGAAAGCTTTGAATTCACCGACAAGAAGGGCGTCACCTGGGTCCATCCCGGCTACAAGGGCTCCCCTGAGCGCTGGAAGAAAGGCACCGAACCGAAGAAGATCAATTGGTACGCCGGCATGCAGTACGACGGCGACATTGCCCGGGCGAAGAAGGTTCTCTCCGAGCTCGACAAGTACTACCCCGGGGCCAAGAAATACGAGATCGCCGGCTTCTTCTGGTGGCAGGGCGACCGCGACAGCCGGAGCGCCGCGCTTTCAGGTCGCTACGAAAAGAACCTTGTCCACATCATCAAGCAACTTCGCAAGGACTTCAACGCGCCCAAGGCCAAGTTCGTCTGTGCCTCTCTTGGCCAGACAAAGAAGGGCGCCACCGATGGCGGTGGGAAAATCCTCGAGGCCATGCTCGCGGTCGACGGCAGGTCCGGCAAGTACGCGGAATTCAAGGGCAACGTCGCCTCCGTTTACGCCCATCCCCTGTCTAAAGGTGGCAGCTCAGGTGGCCACTACAGCGGCAATGCCGAGACCTACATGAACGTGGGAGAAGCCATGGGCCGGGCCATGGCCGGCCTCCTGAAACTTTCAAAGTAGCAAGCGGGCTGTTTATCCGCTAACGGGCAGACAGGAATGAAACACAAATTTTCACAATGGTGGCTTCTCACGAGCCTGGTGTTCGTGGTCGTGCTTTCTGCCTTGCTGCTCTTTGAGAAGGCCGGTACCGAGGTTGCAGAAACCCTGCTGGCTCCATGGCTTTCTATCTGCAGGGCCCTGACGCCATTTTCATGGCAGTTCCTGGGGAATATCCCGCTTGGCCTGATGTGGCTCTTCTCAGGGGTCGCGGTATACTCAATGCTCATTGGCGCCTGCCTAATTGCCTGCAGACGACTCCTGCCAAGACGCCGCCTGGAACAACAGGCCTTCAGCACCCGGGAAAAGAAAGAATGAAAACGATCTCAGCCGTCTTTGTCCTTGCCCTCCTTCCCGCGGCTTCCGGTTTCGAGCGGGCCTATGTAAAACAAGCTGTCCTCTCAAGGGAAGAAGAGAAGGTCGTCATCGCGCTGGCGAAAAAGCGCGGGATTAAAAAGATCGCAAAGATCTCCACCTTCAACCAGTACCCGTCGACAGCTCGGGGGATTTCCGTAAAAGGGGTCGAGGACATCAAGGGCCGGCAGGTGTCGTTCAAGGTCCTGAATGTCACCTACAGGAAATGGTCCTTCCCTGGCTCGAAGCCAGGCAAGCGTGACATCCAGATGGGTGACTTCTGGGCCAGCCCTCCCGGAACCCGGAAACAAACCATCCTGAAGGTAAACAAAAAGGAATACCGTGTAGATTCGCTGAGGGGCCTGGAGACCAAGGAATGCGAAGGCCTCCTGGGACTCCTCCTCGCCGGCAAGTACACCGCCGGCCCCGGCGTGAACCCTGGGCAACTCAAGCAGATCGACTGGAGCAAACCCGGAGGCTTCTGGAAACGGGGAGAACGACTCTCCCTCCACTTCCCCCACAAGCGAGAGGGCTCCGGTTTCTTTGAGTTGGAGGTCAAGCCGGATAAAAAACAGCTGATCATCACCCAGCTTTTGCAGGCAGTTCCATAACCCCTTAAAATCCCGGCTATGAGTGTAATGGAATTATCCCAACACCGGTTCTCGCTGGGAAAGTAGAGGCACCTCGGAATCCCGCACTTTGAAACCAGCGGCGGGACAGCCACCCTGGCGAGTGTCCGATAAAGTCCGGAGTCCCGGCTTTCCGGGATTGAGTGCACAAGCGGCCTCCGCCCAACTCCTCCCTCTCCACTGCAACTCCTTGCCAATCAAGGGTTTTCGTACACAGACCGGAACAATTAGACCCGGGATCTTCTATCTCGCGGGTGAAATATAGTCGCCTGCAAAACAACCAGGCCTTACGATGATATACTCATCGAGAAGCTTCTTTGTAATAATGAGAATAAGCGCAATGGCTTACCGACAGCTAAAGCAGGTCCCGGGGCGGTTCCTTGGAGTCTTCGTATGCCTGTGCTTTGCACTGCAGCCACTCGCCTACCCTCTTCATCTGGCCCTCGTGGACCATGCGCCGGACGGGTGTCATGAAGCGGCAGACGGGTGTCACAAGCCCGTTAAAAACTCTGCCCTGCATTCGCACGCACCTTCCGGGGAGCACCACGATCACGACCATCTTGCCGGCCGAAGCAGCCCAGTTGATGACCATCCGGATCATCCGGATCATCCGGTCGAAAATCACATACAGTTTCTTCTCGATATAGCAACATCTCCGGCTCCTGTGCTTATCGTGGCACTCGCTCTTCTTCCGACTCCCCTCAAGCTCTTCGAGCCGGCCGCTTCCTCCAAGACGGTTGCGCCCTGCGACACACCCCCGCCACGGCCAATCCCGAGGCTGGTCGCGTCTCCGCGGGCGCCTCCCATCTCCGCCTGAATCTGTCGTGAGATGTTGGTTTCGCCAACATCGTCGTGACCCGGCGCCTGTCGCCTGGTCGTGTTCCGGATGCGCGTTGGAGGCCCCGTTTAATGAAAGCTCAAAATCTCGGCGCCGCCAGTCCCTCAACGGAGAAGGCTGGCGCCCGCCAGGCACACACTTTTCGCGAATATACGCGAAGTGGCCTTCTGGCCTGCTTCTCCCTGCTTTGTGGCTGCGCCAGCTATTCACCTCAGCCAATCGACCCCTTCCACGAGATCGACCAGCTCGATCAACGTACGGCCGAATCCCGCCGGCTCGAAGTTGTACCGCCAGGGAAGCAGGAGTGGCTGCCGCTTCGGACCAGCATAGACCTCACCGATGGCCTCGACCTCGCTGAAGCAAACGCCCTGGCCTTGTTCTACGGACCCCGAATTCGCGCGGCGCGAAGCTCGGAGCGCGTGGCTGGTGCCCAGATGCTGCGAGCAGGTCTTCTCTTCAACCCCGAGCTCTTCCTCGGCCCGCGAATCTCGACCAGCGGCAGCGACGTTATTTTCCCCGCAGGACTCTCCTGGGAGCTGCCTCTGTGGGGCAAACGTGAGGCGGGAAAAAGCCTGGCCAACCATCGCCTCTCCATCGCCCAGCTCCGGGTGCTCTCCACTGAGCTGCGCGTCCTCACCGAGGTCCGCTCGGTCTTTATCCGAATTGCCGGCCTCCGCCAGGTTCTCAGAGCGCTCAAGGCCCAGCTTGATGGAAGCGAGCGCGTTCTCCAATGGGCCGCCGCTCTCCAGCAGACAGGCGAGGTCGATGCCGTAACCGCCTATCTCGCAAGGCTGGAACAGGACGAAGCGCGGGTGGCCCTGGCGACCACTCGGCTCGAACTCGAGTCGACCACGCTGAAGCTTCTCGAAAGCATTGGCGTTCCACCAACATCCAGGTTGTCCCTCACACTCGATCCTGACCCCATGTCGATGCCGGAGCTGCCTTCGCTCAGCCGCCGGAGGTTGCTGCGGCACCCGGAAATTCGCACTGCGCTTAGCGAATACGAAGCTGCGGAGGCCGCGCTCAAGCTCGAGGTCGCCAGCCAGTACCCCGCGATCCGTGTCGGCCCTGAATTCGAAGCCGATGGAGGCGATGCCTCGGTGGGAGCGGGCGTCGGCATCGAGCTGCCTCTCTTCGACCTAAACCGGGGCGGAGTCGCCGAAGCCGAACAGCGTCGCGAGGCCGCCCGCGACAGGCTGGCAAGCTCACTGCTTCAGCTGTCCCATCTCGAGGCGCAGGCCCGCGCTGAGTGGGTCGCGAACGAACGAATGCTCAATGACTACCGTGCCGGCGCCCTCAAGAACGCCCAGGGAGCCCGCAGATCTCTCGAGCTCAGGCTCCGGGCCGGCCAGAGCAATGTACTTGAAGTCCTCGCGGCCCTGCGCGCTCTTACCAGCGCGCGAGTTCGTGAGCTCGAGCTCGAAAGAGAATCAACGCTGGCTCGCCTCCGGGCTGCTGTTGCAGGTGGAGCCGTCTTAAAAGATCCCACGCACAACGACTCCGAAACGGAGAAGAGGTGAGTATGTTACACATAAAGACTCGCATCCCAGCGCTGACGCTCATCGCGTTGACGATGCTTGCGTCTTGTTCGCATGACCATGAGCACCCGGAGCCTGCTCCGGAAGCAGCTGAAAACAAACCAACCAACCGTCTTGCCGTACCACCTGAAGTCGTAGCTAATCTCGGCATCACGTTCACGCAGGCCACGCGAGGAAAGGTCGGCTCGTGGATCTCCGTCCCTGGAGAGCTCTACGTCCCCGGCACTCACAGATGGAACCTCCGCTCCCCAGCTCGCGGCCGCATCACTGCGCTCGCGCCTCGGTGGAAGAAGATCGAGGCCGGACAGGTTGTCGCCGAGCTCATGTCACCGAAGCTTCGTAAAGCGCAGCAGGAGCTGTTCACGGCTTACAGCCGCGAGGGAGGCGCCAAAGAGGAATCGGAGGCAGCCCACGCCCGGCTCGCCGAAGGCGAGGCCCAGCTTCGAGCTGCCCTTGACCTGGCCAGCGCGAGTCTCGAGCGACTCGATCACCTGCGGAAGCTGAACAAGGGTGCCAACGCGTTTGTCGTCAAGGAGCTTCTCGAGTCCCAGCGCCAGCATGCGGAGGCTGGAAGAGCCGCCCTGGAAGCAGCGGTCCGAAGAGACGAACTTCGGCAGGCCGCTCGAGGGAAGGACCTGCTTCGCACGCGGGCGAAGCTCCATGTAGATGAGGACCTGGACTCCTTTTCTCTCCTGACCGGACACACACGAGAAGAGCTGCTCGCCGGCCAGGAGGGCTCGGAGGCCTGGAAGACGATCGAGTCCATCGTCGTTCGCGCCCCACACAGCGGCACCGTGGTCGATGTCCCCGTGTCGCGAGGCGAGACACTGGACGAAGACGACTCCCTCGTGCTCATCCTCGACCCCAGCGAGCTCCGGTTCCGGGGGTGGCTGCCCGAGGGCGACATTCGTTCGCTGCGACCCGACGCCCCGGTGCGGGTCGAGCTGCCGGGAGGGCTCGCATCCATCTCGACCAGGCTTCTCGGCCCCATGCCGGTTGCGGACTCCACAACCCGGCGCGTGCAGGTCGAGGCCGCTGTTCCCAACCCCGGCATGACGCTCCCGCAAGGACTCTCGGCAACGGCGTATGTCCAGGTAAAGGAGAGCGCCGGGGAAGAGGTCCTGCTTCCGGAGGATTGCATCGTCACCGATGGTCTCGAGATGATCGTGTTTCTCCGGGATCCGAAGGATCCCGGCTACGTCATCCGAACTCCCGTCGAGCTCGGGCTGCGGGGAGCGGGAATCGTCGAGGTTCTCGCCGGTGTCCTCGCCGGTGACTTCGTCGCCCAGAAGGGAATCTACCAGCTCAAGCAGACCGGTCTCGGTAAGTCCCCGCAAGGCGGCCACTTTCACGCCGACGGAATCTGGCACCCTAAGCACTAGCGCGCACGGAGAACGACAATGCTGAATACGCTCATACGCTGGTCCCTCCAACGCCGCGGCCTTGTCCTCGGGCTCGCCGCGCTCCTCGTGGTGGCAAGTGCCTTGAGAATCCCCCGGATGCCGGTGGAGGTGTTCCCCGAGCTGAACGCCCCCACGGTCACCATCATGACCGAGGCACCGGGCTACGCGCCGGAAGAGGTCGAGCGGACGGTGACCTTCCAGATCGAGACGGCGCTCAACGGAATCGCCGGACTTCGGCGCCTTCGGTCGAGCTCGGCCCTCGGACTCTCCATCGTCTGGGCCGAGTTCAACTTTGGTGCCGACATCTACCGCAATCGGCAGCTCGTGGGGGAACGTCTTGCCCGGCTCGAGGGGGTTCTCCCTGCGAACGTCCAACCGCCGGGGATGACTCCCGTGGCGAGCATCGCCGGTGAGATCATGCTCCTCGGGCTCACGAGCCCGAAGGGAACCGTCCCGTCTCTCGAGCTTCGACGCATTGCCGAATTTGACCTGCGCCCCCGGCTTCTCGCCACCACCGGCGTCGCCCAGGTCACCGCGCTCGGCGGTGAGCTCCCTGAATTTCAGGTGAGGGTCCGTCCAGACACCCTGCTGCGCTACGGGCTCAGTCTCTCGCAGGTCGCGAAGGCGGCCGAAGACGCTCATGCTCCCGTCGGCGCAGGGTACCTCCCTGACGTAGGCGGCCGCGAGCTCCCCCTTCGACCGGACACCCGTGTTCGAGGGCCGGAGGACATCGCCAGCACCGTGGTCGGGCAGTGGAACGGAACCCCGGTGACCCTCGGCCAGGTCGCGGACATTGGGATCGGCGGTGCGCCGCGTAGGGGGAGCGGCTCGGCCGATGGACAGCCCGCCGTAATCCTGACCGTCCAGAGAAACCCGAAGGCAAACACGCTTGAGCTCACATCGCGAATCGACGAGGTCCTTTCCGATTTCGAGAAGACGATCCCGGAAGGTGTCGTTCTCCAGCGCTCCATCTTCCGGCAGGCGGACTTCATTGGAGTCGCGATCGATAACGTACTCGAGTCGCTTCGAGACGCCGCCATCTTCGTCGTGATCATCCTTTTCCTCTTCCTGCTGAACTTCCGGACAACGCTGATTACGCTGACGGCTCTTCCCCTCTCGCTCGGAGCCGCGCTCCTGGCACTCGACGCCTGGGGTGCGACCGTCAACGTGATGACCCTCAGCGGCATCGCGGTAGCTATCGGATCCCTTGTCGATGACGCCATCGTCGATGTCGAAAACGTCTTCAGGAGACTGCGCCTGAACGCGACTCTCCCAGAAGAACAACGCCGGAGGACCCTCCAGGTGATCTACGAAGCGAGCGTCGAGGTGCGCCAGGCGATCCTGCTGGCGACAGCGGTTATCATCCTCGTCTTCGTCCCGCTGTTCTTCCTCGGCGGCATCGAGGGGAGGTTTTTTCGTCCGCTCGGAGCGGCCTATGTCATAGGCCTGGCCGCCTCGCTCATCGTCGCGATGACGGTCACGCCAGTCCTCTGCTACTACCTGCTACGCAACGCTCCTGCAGTAAAGGCTGGGCGAGAGGGCTGGGTCGTTCGCGTCCTCAAGGCTCGCTACGCTTCGGCGCTTGGCCGTGCGCTCAGGGCCAGGTCGCTGGTGCTTGCAGGCTCAGGGGCGCTCCTCGTGGCAGCCGTGCTTCTTTCCGCAACCTACGGCTCCTCGTTCATCCCGGAGTTCAATGAGGGAAGCATCACGATGTTTGTAAACGCGCCCCCGGGCACTTCTCTCCCGGAATCGGACCGAATCGCCCGCCAGCTCGAGCTCCAGGCCGGCCGCATACCCGGAGTAGCGGCCGTCACGCGCCGCACCGGCAGGGCCGAACAGGACGAACACGTGGAACCTGTGAGCTCAAGCGAGATGGAGATCCGACTCAAAGCGGGAGCCAACCTAAAAACGGTTCGGCACGATCTCACAGAGCTCCTCGCCGCGGCCCCGGGCGTGACGACGCAGCTTGGCGGCCCGATCGCCCACCGCCTCTCCCATATCCTCTCCGGCACCCCGGCAGCCATCGCGATCAAGGTCTTCGGAGACGATCTCGAAGAGCTTCGAGCCATCGCCCGGCAGGTTGAGAAAGCGCTTGAGCCGTTGCCCGGGGTCCGTGACCTCGTCGCCAACCGCGAGATGCTTGCCGACACCGTCCCCATCCGATTCGACAGCGACAAGCTCGCCCACTACGGACTGACACCCGCGGATGCCGCGATCCAGCTCGAGACGGCATTCCTCGGCCGCACTGTGGGAGTCGTGAATCGCGGGGCCTCCCGGCTCGATATCGTCCTGCGCCTGGCGCGCGAAGAACGCCAGGACCTGGATGATGTGCGTAGCTTCCTCTTGCAGGCCCCCTCCGGGGCGATTGTCCGAGTCAGAGACGTTGCAAGCGTCATCGAAGAGCAGTCATCGAGTCTCGTCACTCGTGAGAACGTCCGACGGAAGGCTGTCATCTCCTGCAATGTAGCCGAGGGCCACAACCTCGGAGATCTTGTTGAAGAGATTCGAGCTCGTGTCGATCCCGTCATCGCGAGCTACCCCGGCACCTACGTCGAGTACGGCGGGCAGTTCGAGGCCCAGGAAGAGGCCAGCCGAAGGATCCTCTTCGCCTCGCTTGCCGTGCTCGCGGTGATCGCCATCATCCTCTACTCGGCGTTCCGTTCGGTGCGACCCGTGCTCCTGATCCTGCTCAACCTGCCCCTGGCTCTCGTGGGCGGAGTGGTGGCGCTCTTCCTGGCGGACTCTCCAGACATCCTGCGCAATGTCGCGGCTCTTTTCGGAACCGGAACCTACGTGGCCCCCGTAGTCTCCATCTCGGCGCTCGTTGGATTCATCGGCCTCGCGGGAGTGGCGTGCCGCAACGGCTTGCTGCTCATCTCGCACTACTACCACCTCATGGAGGAGGAAGGAGTGGCGAAGGCGGACGCGGTCATGCAGGGCGCCCGGGAGCGACTCGTCCCGATCCTGATGACCGCCCTGACGTCCGCTCTCGCCCTGGTTCCCCTCGTGCTGGCGAAGGGAGAGATCGGCAGTGAGTTGCAACACCCGATCGCTGTGGTTATCCTCGGAGGACTCGTCAGCAGTACTTTCCTGAATCTCTTTGTCGTTCCCATAGGGTTCGATCTCTTCGGAGGCGGACCAAGAAATAACCGGAATGACAGCCTCGGCAACCTCGAATCCAAGCAGTCCTAACTATGAAATCCTT
>CAUZHA010000108.1:0-15550 GCA_963579555.1 Planctomycetes bacterium UBA1146 | reverse complement strand
GGTCTTAAGGACATCAAGAAGAAGATCACCTCGATCTCCAACACCCGGAAGATCACCCGGACGATGGAGATGGTCGCCGCTGCCAAGAGCAAGCAGACGATCGACAGGGTAGAGGCTTCGACTCCCTATTCGAGCAAGCTCACCGAGCTTCTCAACAGCCTCACCGGCGGGCAGAACGTGGACCACTTCCTTGTCCGTGAGAAGGAGAAGATCCAGAAGAGCGCCCTGCTGGTGGTGACGGCCAACCGCGGTCTCTGCGGCGGCTACAATGCCAACGTCGCCAACCTGGCCGAAAAATGGGTTCGTGCGGAGCAGGCCGAGGGGCGTGAGGCCCACGTCCTGATGGTCGGCAAGAAGGGAATTTCCCGCTTCCGGTTCCGCAAGGTCGAGGTCGCGGAGAAACGCACCGACATCGAGGATAAGCCATCCTTCTCCCAGGCAGCGGAGATCGCGGATGGTTTTATCGAGAGCTTCCGCAAGGGCGAGGTGGACAGGGTGATGGTTGCCGTCACACGCTACCATTCGGCGGTCGTTCAGCAGGCCGATCTTTTCCAGCTCCTGCCGATCGTGCCGCCTGAGACAGGCGGCGATGATGACGGGGAGGCTGCCCAGCAAAACACGGATTTCATCTTCGAGCCGGACCCGGAGCGGATCCTCGAAGACTTATTGCCGTTTTCAGTCAAGCATACTTTGTACCGACTTCTGCTCGAGGCCGCCGCGGGTGAACAGGTTGCTCGCCGGGTGGCCATGAAGCTCGCCACGGATAACGCGGGCGAGCTGACCCGCTTCTATACAGGTAAGTACAACCGTGAGCGGCAGGCGAGTATTACTCAGCAGATTATGGAAATTGTAGGAGGTGCCGAGGCCCTCGACTGAGGTTCGCGGCGTGTTCACAGGAAAGAGCCCGTTAGAACAATGAGCGCAAAAGCAGCTACTTCGAGCACAGTTACAGGAAAGATCGTCCAGATCATCGGGGCGACTATCGATGCCGAGTTCCCGGGAGACCATCTCCCTCAGATCTTCAACGCCCTCGAGGTCAATTTCGAGAGGGATGGTGAAGTGGTCAAGCTGGTCTGTGAGGTTCAACAGCATCTCGGCGGCAACCGGATCCGGGCCGTGGCCATGGGTGCCACCGACGGTCTGGTGCGCAACGCCGATGTTGTCGATACCGGCGCGCCCATCTCGGTGCCGGTCGGCGAGGAGACCCTGGGCCGGGTATTCAACCTGCTGGGCGACCCGGTCGACAAGGGCGGCGCGGTCGAGACGAAGGAGCGCCGTCCGATCCATGCCGAGCCGCCGAAGTTTGATCAGCTGAGCCCGAGAACAGAGGTCTTCGAGACAGGTATCAAGGTTGTCGACATGCTCACTCCCTATTCCAAGGGCGGCAAGACCGGCCTGTTTGGCGGAGCGGGACTGGGTAAGACCGTCCTGATCCAGGAATTAATCAACAACGTAGCCACCAAGCACGGCGGCTACTCGTGTTTCGCCGGAGTGGGCGAGCGTACCCGTGAGGGTAACGACCTCTGGAACGAGATGAAGGACGCCGTGATCGAACAACCCGACGGCACGACGACCTCCGTCCTCTCGAAGACCGTCCTGGTCTTCGGTCAGATGAACGAGCCGCCCGGGGCCCGCCTCAGGGTCGCTCTTTCCGCGCTGACCATGGCGGAGTATTTCCGCGATCAGAGCGGCTCGGACGTGCTGCTCTTCGTCGATAACATCTTCCGTTTCTCCCAGGCGGGATCCGAGGTGTCGGCCCTGCTCGGCCGTATGCCCTCGGCGGTAGGCTACCAGCCCACCCTGGCCACGGAGATGGGAGAATTGCAGGAGAGGATCACCTCGACCAAGGACGGCTCGATCACCAGTGTGCAGGCCATCTACGTTCCGGCCGATGACCTCACCGACCCGGCTCCGGCCACCGCCTTCAGCCACCTTGACGCGATCACCGTGCTTGACCGTTCAATCTCCGAGAAGGGTATCTACCCGGCGATCGATCCGCTGAAGTCCTCCTCGCGAATCCTGACAGCCGAGCACGTGGGCGAAGAGCACTACGCGATTGCCCAGAGGGTTCTCCAGATCCTGCAGCGCTACAAGGATCTGCAGGACATCATCGCGATCCTCGGTATGGACGAGCTGAGCGAAGACGATAAGGTGCTGGTCGAGAGGGCGCGGCGTATCGAGCGCTTCTTCTCGCAGCCTTTCGCCGTGGCGAAGGCCTTCACCAACCTCGATGGCAAGTACGTTTCTATCCAGGATACCGTGCGCAGCTTCAAGGAGCTGGTCGAAGGAAAATGGGATCACCTCCCGATGGGTGCCTTCATGTATGTCGGCAGCATCGAAGAGGCCGTCGAGAAGGGCGAGAAGCTCCTGGCCGAGGATAATTGATCAGATGCCGCTTGATTGCACCGTTACCACACCCGAAGAGCTGGTTTTTGAAGGCGCCGTCGAGGCGGTGACCGTACCGGCCGCTGATGGAGAGATGGGCTTTCTCCCCAGGCATGCCCCGCTTGTAGGGAGCCTCGGCTTCGGTGAATTGCGGGTCGCCTTCGAGGACGGCGGCAAGCAGGCCTTCTTTGTCAATGGAGGCTTTGTCCAGGTGGTGGATGGCCGCGTTACGGTGCTCGCGGTCGAGGCCCAGGCAGTGGCTGACCTCGATGCCGAAGCTGCGAGGACGGACCTTTCCGAGCTCGAGAGCTCGCCCCCGGAGTCGGGTTCGAGTGTCGAGGATCGCGAGAAGTACTCCCGCGCGCTTTCCGTTGCCCGGGCCCGGCTGAAGATTTCCAAGAGTGGCTGAGCTCCTTGCAGTTGAGCGCGCCGCGGACTCGCGCGGGGCGCGTGAGGCGACGCTGTTCCGCGCGGAATTGAGATACCCGGTCTGGTTGACGTCGCCTGAGTTAACTGTGGGGCAGAAATGAGATTCTCTGAGATATACTCCACCGCGGACTCCCCGGTAATCTCATTCGAGGTCTTTCCTCCGAAGACCGGCCGGGGGATGGACAGCCTGCGGGAGGTGTTGCCGAACCTGGTCGCCCTGGATCCCCGCTTCATGACGGTTACCTATGGCGCGATGGGCACCACGAGGATCCGCACCGTGGAGATCGCCTCGATGATCCACAATGAATTCGAGCTCGAGTGCGCCTGTCACCTGACCTGTGTCGGCGCTCACAGCGACCAGGTCGACGCGCAGCTCGATCACATTCACCGTCACGGGATCGAGAACATTGTCGCCCTGCGAGGTGATCCACCCCGGGGGCAGGACAGCTTCCAGCCGGTCAAGGGCGGCTTCTCCTACGCCAACGAGCTTGTCGAGCACATACGCTCGAGGGGCGGCTTCGATATCGCCGTTGGCGGTTACCCGGAGAAGCACGTCGAGGCGCCGGACATGGACACCGACCTTTCCAATCTCGCAAGGAAGGTGGAGAGCGGCGCTGATGTCGTCATCACCCAGCTTTTTTACGACAACGAATGCTTCTTCCTGTTTCTGGAGGAGGTCCGCAAGAGAGGGATCACCTGCCCCGTGATTCCAGGTTTGTTGCCGATTCATTCCCAGGCACAGGTGGAAAAGATCGCCGGGCTCTGCGGGGCCGAGATCCCGGCCGAACTGCAGCGGCGCCTGGAGGCGGCCGGCACCGATCCGGAGGCCGCGGCCGAGGTCGGGGTGGACTGGTGCATCGAGCAGTGCTCAGGTCTCCTGGAGGCCGGTGTCGAGGGGATTCACTACTACGTGCTCAACAAGGCCCGGGTCATGGAGAAGGTCATCGCCGGTCTGCGTGCGCGGGAACTTCTTATATAAGAAGGACCCATGCGACGCTCGCCGGTGGTTGTGAACACGGAGGGTTGGCTTCGGGGGTTCACATCAGGGCGCCGATGGGTCCGGCCAGGAAAGGCTCATTGGATTGGCTGAAGGATTGAAGTTCCCGGGCGGCCGGAGCCGCCCGGAACAGAGAAACGGTATCGAGGTTCCCAGCTCAGAGTTGTTAGAAGATTCAGTCGAGCGCTTTTCCGGCCGACAAGGCCGGGTCGCCTGAAGCTGATGATCCTTCTCCTAACTCCCGTAACAAGTACTCTTCGTGGGAGCGCCTTTCTTTAAACGCAATTGTCGTTCCGCTTGGAAGGAAATCGTCACGCCTACCTAAAGTATAGTTTTAAAAGGACTTAGATGGACGGCGTGTTGGCGCCCGCTCTCCCTCTGATGTAAAGAGCGCTTGGCAGCGTGTCATGCCCGCCCGCCCCGGGCGGCACCCGGGGACAGCGGTTTCCAGCTGGAGCGCATGCAGACATTCGACCCCGTGCTGAATATAATCTTTTTCCCCGGTTTCCGCTGTTGAGGGAGCCAGCGTATTTTTTTTTACAGGTAAGAGCCTGGAAGATGAAGCAGGTTGAACTCGAAATCCCTTCTGAAGCGGCGGGCTTTCTCCGCGAAGCCATCGCCCAGGCTGGGGGGAACGAGGTCTATTTCCTGGGGAAGGTGCGCTGGGACGAGTCCCAGGCGGTTGCCAGTCTCGTCGAGGTCGAGGTCTTCGCGCGCGGAAACAACGTCTCGGTGCCGGCCATCCTCGCCGGAGCCGAGAGCTGGGACCTGGCGATCCACAACCATCCGGGCGGAGACCTGCAGCCCAGCCAGGCTGACCTCGCTGTGGCCTCCGAGCTGGGCAACCGGCAGGTGGGTTTTGTCATCATTGACAATGAGGCGATGCGGAATTACCTCGTGGTCAAGCCGTTCGTCCGCGACGAGCACCAGCCGGTCGACCTCGAGGAGGTGCGCGGCATTCTCGGTCCAGGGGGAGTGCTCTCGAAGCGGCTCGATGGTTTTGAGAGCCGTGAGGGCCAGGTGGAGATGGCCGTCGAGGTGGCCCGCTCGCTGAACGAGAACCGGGTGGTTGCCGCGGAGGCCGGCACCGGCATTGGCAAGAGCTTCGCCTACCTGGTGCCCAGTATCCTCTGGGCGGTCAAGAACAGGCAGCGGGTGATCGTTTCCACCGGCACCATCAACCTGCAGGAACAGCTGGTGTCGAAGGATCTTCCCTTTCTCGCGGGAATCCTGCCTGTCGATTTCGAGTTCGCGCTCATCAAGGGGCGCGCCAACTACGCCTGCAAGCGCAGGGTCAAGGAGGCTCCTGAGCAATTCGACCTGGTCCCGGAGGATACGGAGGACCAGGGACTGCTTCGCGATCTCATCGAGTGGGCCAATACCTCCGGGGATGGCAGCCTCGCGGATCTCTCCTGGAAGCCGCCCCAGCGGGTCTGGGAGAAGATCCTCTCGGAGACCGACAAGTCCCTCAAGGTCAACTGCGAGTTCTACCAGGAGTGCTTCTATTACCAGGCGAGGCGGAAGGCGAGCCGCTGCCAGGTGGTGGTCGCCAACCATCATCTCTTCTTCGCCGATCTCGCGGTGAGGAGGCAGGCCGGGGATTACCAGCTCGACCTGATCCTGCCGGGCTATTCCAGGGTGGTCTTTGACGAGGCCCAGCACCTCGAGGATGTCGCCAGCGAGCATCTCGGCGCCCGGTTCTCCAGGCGCGGCATTCGCCAGCGCCTGGGACGGATGAGGGCCATGCGAAAGGACCAGGGCACCCTGGTGCTGCTGGCGAGAAAGCTGCGTCAGAACAGCGATCCCGTGGCCGCTGAGTCCATCGAGAAGGACTACGCCGTTCAGCTGCGCGATATCGCCATCTCCATTGATGACCAGTTTGGTGACCTGGAGGAATTGCTGAAGGCCGAGTGGCTGTCCCTGGAGGAAAGCTCCGGGGGGGGGGCGAGCCGGACGATGCGCTACCAGCCCGATCCTGAGCGGTGGGATCTCTGGAATTCCATCCGGGACTACCTGCTTGGAATCCGCGGCGATCTCGAGCAGATCTGCCGCCTGAACGACAAGGCACGCGCGACCGTCGAGAACTCGACTGTACACGAGGATGTTCAGAGGAGCATCCTGCTCGAGCTGGAGAGCTTCGGTAACCGCATGGCCTCAACTCTCGCCGGTTTCTCCCGCTTCAATGATCTCAAGGATGATTCCCAGGTACGCTGGCTCGACTACCGCGAGGCCCGGGGGAGGGAGGACGGCGCCGCTCTCGGGTTCTCCGTCGCCCCGATCTCGATTGCTGCCGACCTGCGCGACGCGCTCTTTGATGTGCTGGATGCCGTGATCCTCACCTCGGCCACGCTCTCGGTCGCCGGGCGTCCTGATTTTCTCGGTGAGAGGCTGGGCTTTCTCGAGCTCCCCGCCGACCGCTTCTCCTTCAAGCGTTTTGAGTCTCCCTTCGATTTCAAGCGCCAGGCCCTGATGGTGGTTCCAACCGATCTGCCCGCCCCTGACCAGGCGGGCTACGAGGAGGGCCTGCCGGAGGTCCTCTTTGACCTGTTGAAGGCCAGCAAGGGAAGAGCCTTCGTGCTCTTCACCTCCTACGCCCTGCTTGGCAGGATGTACAAGCGCCTCGAGAAACCCCTCGTGGAGCTGGGCTTTCATCCCATGGCCCAGGGGCAGACCCAGCGCTCCGAGCTGCTCGCGAGATTCTCCAGCAGCGACAATGGAGTACTTTTTGGAACCGACAGCTTCTGGGAGGGCGTCGATGTCAGGGGGAGCGCGCTCGAGCAGGTCATCATCACCCGGCTGCCGTTCAGGGTTCCGACCGAGCCCCTGCAGGAGGCTCGCCTAGAGGAGCTGACCGCGAAGGGAATCAACGCCTTCAAGAACTATACGATTCCCCAGGCCGTTCTTCGCTTCAAGCAGGGTTTCGGCCGCCTGGTTCGCTCGAAGACGGACCTGGGAGTTATCTCGGTTCTTGACCAGAGGATCCTCACCCGGCGCTACGGAAAGACCTTCATGGAATCCCTGCCGCCGGTTGACTGCTTCGCCTCATCCTGCGCGGCGGTGGTGGAGAGGGTGGAAGAATTTTTTCGCGTCACCAGGGGAGGGGGGGGATTGAAACCATGATGGAGCAGGGAGGAGCCACGACGCGTTTCGGGCGGGTCATACTCGCCGCCGGACAGGCGGCACGGATGGGGCAGCCGAAGGCGCTGCTGCCCTTCGGAGAGCAAAGCGTGATCGAGCTGGTTTTCGCGGCGGGGGCGGCCGTGACCGGGGTGAGCGTCGTGGTGGTGAACCCCGCCCTGGCTGACGTGATGGAGGCCTTCCTGCCCGCAGGGGAGCGAGGTGTCGAGCTGGTGGTGAACGAGGATCCGGCCAGCGAGCAGATCGATTCGCTCAAGCTGGGACTCAAGAGGCTGGCCGCGCTGCCGGGAGGGGTGCCCGAGTGGTTTTTCATTCATCCGGTTGATTATCCTCTCGCGGGCGAGGCCGACTATCGCGCTCTCGCCGATGCCGCTGTCTCCGCGCAAGGTGAGGGAGCCGACCTTCTGCAGCCGGTCTGTGGGGAGCGCCACGGTCACCCGATCCTCTGCCGGAGCGCCCTGGCCGGCAGCTTTCTCGAGCTGGAGGAAGGCAAGACGGCCCGCGACGTGGTTCGCTCCGCGAAGGTTCAATACGTCCCCTCGGCCAACCCGGGGGTGGTGGAGGATCTCGACACTCCGGAAGATTACTCCCGGCTTCTCGCCGTTCTGGAGAGAGGGGGTCAGGCCTGATCCCGGCTCTCCTCCTCTTTTCGCAACGAGTCAAATTTTTCCAGCAGCGTCTCGACTGGAGCGGCATCGATGGGTGAGGATCCCGCACGGCTGTGGCGGACAAAGCCGCAGCGGTCGATGATGAAGCTTGCCGGCCGCGCGACATTGACGGCTCCCCAGGAGAACTTCTGGAAGACTCCGAAGGCCCGGCTCGCTTCAAGGTGAGCATCGATGAGCAGGCTGAAGGGACAGGTTCCCGCGTCGAGGAACTTGCCGGCGCCGTCGGCCTCCTCGCAGGAAACGACCAGGGGGGTTCCCTTGAGCTCGCGGAATTGATCCCTGGAGCCGGCCAGCTCTGCGATCCGTTCCCTGGAGGCCGGGTCCCAGGTGCCGCGGATGAACTCCAGCAGGACAGGTCCCTTCAGGAGGGTCGGGTGCAGCGAGATCTCGACATCATGGGGGGTCGTGAGGGTAAAGTCCGGGGCGGGATCCCCCTGTAATAGATGTTGCTGCATTGAGAGTCTCTCCTTCTCCTGGATCCTCTCCAAGGATAGACAGATGCGGTTCCTGTCTCAATCGCTTATCGCCGAAAGACTCTTCAGATGATGGCGCTGGCGGCGAGACGCGCTCCGCAGTACTCCCCGGCTACCCGGGTGATCTCTTCGAGTACGGAGTCGATATAACGGCGAGGGTTCTCGGAGGGGGACCAGCAGACCGCGAGCGCTCGCCTGGTTTCGGAGGTGACCCGGGTCCTGTGAGAATCGTGGCTGGGATTGCCGAAGGGACCTTCCCGGTCGACGCAGACGAAGCGGCCCTCCAGGTTCATCGGGCGGTCATGGATCGCCTCGAATTCTTCACCGGGCCGGCCGACCCGCACGGCGATCGGCGGACTGATCGCGTCCCAGTCATAGAGTCCCAGGGGGCATTGCAGCTTGAGACTGACCAGGTTGATGCAGTCAACCAGCCTGTTGATCCTGGGCAGGGGCTGCTCTTTGAGAGCTCTGCGCAGGAGCCGCTCAGAGCTTGGACGGTCCCTGGTGGGGTCCATTCCAATGCGGCGATAGAGCTTCCTGGTGCGCGCGACAGCCTCGATCTCTGTGGGCTTGCGAGTCGCGCAGCTGAGCCGCAGCTCCCCGCAGAGCTCCTCCAATTCGAGCGTCAGCCCATCTGCGGGGGGACCATTCGTTATGTCTTCGAGAAAGACCACGCCGAGGCGAAGGAAGTTCCTGAGGGTCCCGGAAATCTCTAATTGTTCAGGTTGCATGGATGGAAGGCTCCGATCTCGCGGCATTTTACTCTTCACCCACATTTCGATCGGGAAAATCCCGCAAATAAACCAGGTTTGTTCCGCGCGCCCGCGGGGTGGAGGAATCTCCTTTTGAGTTCTCGAACCCGGGCCGGAAAAAAGGTAAAAAGTGAACCATGAGCATGGCGGATGACATCGAGACGGATTCCGGAACGGCCGGTAACACGCCCCGCACCCGGACCGAGGCGCTGATTCATCTTCTTGGAGATGATGACATCGATATCCGCTCACAGGTCTGGGGCCATCTCGAGAAGCTGGGCAAGGAGGCGATCGAGAGCGCTGAGGCGGCGGCGGAGGCCTCCGATGACCCGGAGGTGAAGAGGCAGGCAGGGAGCTTCGCGCTCGAATACCATCGCCGGGAAGTGTTCAAGGAGTGGCTTCAGTTCTGCCGGGGCCCCGCTCCGGATCTCGAGACAGGCGCTCTTCTCATCGCCCGAAGTGAATACCCCGAGCTTGACCCGGGGGCCTGCTCCAGGGTCCTCGATGAATTCGCCTGCGCGCTCGAGAGCCGCTCGCACACAGCAGCCGGAGTCGATGCCCGCCTGGCCTCCCTCGTCGAGCTCTTGTCGAAGGAGGCCGGCTTCAAGGGTAACGAGGAGGGCTACTACGAGGCTGACAACAGCTACCTGAACAGGATCCTCGAGACGAAGCTGGGCATCCCCATCAGCCTCTCGGTGCTGTACCTGCTCGTCGCCCGCCGTTGCGGCCTGCCTCTTCACGGGGTCGCTCTTCCAGGGCATTTCATCCTGAAATTCGATTCCGCGGAAACCGGCAAGAAGGCGGAGATGTTCCTCGACCCCTTTTACGGCGGCCGCCTGCTCAATGTCAGGGAGTGCGTTGAGCTGCTCGAATCAAGTGGGGAGAGCTTCCGGGAGGAGCTCCTCGAGGCGGTAGACGACCGGGTGATTCTCTGCCGAATGCTTGGCAACCTGCTCAATGTCTACCATGACGGCAGCGACAGGCGGCGTATGAACCGGATGGCTGCGATGCTCAAGCTCCTGCAGGACCCGCGCGATTGAGGGCAGCCGGAGGACCGGCGTCTCAGATCTCGAAGGTCTCCAGTCCCTTGGGGAAGCTCGTCAGGTTGTGATGCCCATCCTCGGTAACAACCAGGAGATCCTCGATGCGAACTCCACCGACGCCGGGGTAGTAGAGCCCGGGCTCGATGGTGATAACGTGGCCGGCCTTGAGCTCGTGGCCGACCTTTCCAAGCCTCGGGTTTTCGTGGATGTCGAGTCCCACGCCGTGGCCCGTTCCATGGAAGAAGCCTACCTTGCTGCCGTCGCGCTCCTCGGTCTTGTTTCCGCGGGATTCAAAGAGCTCGACGATACCCTGGTGGATCTCTTTTCCGCAGGCACCGTCCCTGAGCTGCTTGATGGCGCCATCCTGGGCATCGAATACGTCCTGGTAGAGCTTCCTGGCCTCATCGGAGGCCTTGCCCCGGACCACTGTACGCGTCATGTCGCCCCAGTAGCGGGTCTCTTCCGACTGGGGAAAGATGTCGATAATAATCGTCTGGTTGGCGGGTATGGGGCCAGTGCCGCGGTTGTGGGGATCGCAGCACTGGTCCCCGGCCGCGATGATGATGTCCTCCGCCTGGCAGCTCTTATCGAGCAGCAGCTTCTGGGCCATCTTGCGAAGCCCCTCTGAGGTCAGCGCCGCGCCGTCGTGATAGAGCAGGTCGTCCCTGATTTCGCTCGAGCGCAGGGTCTCGATGACGAGCTCCATCGCAGCCTCGCCGGCCCTCTGGCTGCCCGCGATGTGCTCGATCTCTTCGGGGGTCTTGAACCACCGCTCGGGGAGGACCGGGTCTTCCCGGCATTCGAGCTCATAGCCGAGCTCGCGCAGCTGCCTGGCCTGTCCAAAGGGCATGCTGGTGGGGACCGCGACCTTCTGCGCTCCTCCTTGCGATTGCAGGAACAGGTCGGCGATCGACGTCAGCCGGGCGGTCTTTCCCTGCCCGCGGAGTTTTGCCTCCAGCTCCGCGGTACCGACAACCTCGTCGACATCAGCCTCTTTTTCAGCGCGGCCGTATTCGAGGTCGTTGACGAGGAGGAATTTACGGCCTCCATGCTCGATGTAGATCAACGGGTCTCCCACCAGGAAATGGGAAGCGTAGAAGAGATCTGAATCCTTCTTGCTGTCGTTGATGATCAGCAGGGTTTCGTCTGTCGGTTTTCTGAGGCTGGTCATGGGCTTGTCTTATTTGTCGAGGGTGCAATCGACGGTCTCGATCGTCCTGCGGATGCTTTCCATGAACTGGTCGGCCACGGCGCCGTCGATCAGGCGATGGTCGAAGGTGAGGGTCAGGTAGGACATATTGCGAACTCCGATGGAGTCGGTTCCGGGTACGACCACCACCCTCTTCTGCACCGCCCCGAAGCAGAGGATCCCGGACTGGGGCTGGTTGATGATCGGCGTTCCGATCAGGGTGCCGAAGCCGCCGGGATTGGTGATGGTGAAGGTGCCGCCCTGGACCTCTTCCGGTTTCAGGGTCTTGTTGCGGGCTCTGTCCGCCAGGTCGCTGACTCCCGCGGCGATCTCGGCGATGCTGAGCTTGTCCGCGTGGTGCAGCACTGGAACGACGAGGCCGTTGTCCAGCGCGACGGCGAGGCCGATGTTGATGTCTCCCTTGTAGTGGATCTTGTCATCAACCAGCGATGCGTTCAGGTCTGGATAGGCCTTCAGCGCCCGGGCGACGGCCTGGGTGAGGAAGGGGAGGTAGGTCAGCTTCACCCCGCGCTCCTGCCACTCGGCCTTGTGTTTCTTGCGGAATTGATCGACATCAGTGAAGTCGACCTCGTGGACGGTCGAGACGTGGGGGGATGTGCTCTTGGAGTGAACCATGTGCTCGGCGATCTTACGGCGCATGACCGACATCTGTTCGATCCGGTCGCCTCCGGCCTGCTCCGGTCCGGCCTCTTCAGTCGACGGTGTCGAGGTTCCCTTGCGGTTCGCGATGTATCGCATCACGTCCTTGCGGCTCAGGCGTCCGCCCTCGCCGGTTCCCTGGATTTCGGAGGGATCGTCGATACCGTTGTCGCGCACCAGGCGCCGTACGGCGGGGGAGAGCCAGCTCTTGTCGCCGCCTTCCGCTGTTTCCTTCTCGCTCCGGGCGTCCGCCCGGGAGGGCTCGTCGCCAGCGCCGGCCGCAGCGGCGCTCCCGGGGTATAGTCTTTCCTCGCTGAGGATGCACACCAGGGTGTCTACCGGAACGGTTTCTCCCTCCTGTACCAGCAGCTCGGCTACATACCCGCTGGCCGGGGATGGAATCTCGGTGTCCACCTTGTCGGTCGAGATCTCGAGCAGGGGCTCATCCCGCTTGATGCTGTCGCCGGGACCGACAAACCATTTGACGACGGTTCCCTCGGTGATGCTCTCGCCCATCTGGGGCATCTTGATTTCGACCGGCATGGAGGGGGTCCTTTCCACTCACTCTGAGAGTACGAATAGTAAGGAATCAGGGCCGGTTTGTCACCTTCGCATCTGGAGTCCGGGGGTAAGACGCCAAGCCTGAGTTGTTGTCAGGAGATGGCGCCTATGGAGACCAGGTTCCCGGCGTCCAGCTTCTGTTCGCCATTCCATCTATAGGCGCAGAGAGCGCCTCCCCTGGCGACGCTGTAGTCCACGCAGGCGACGTTGGCCGCGAGCAGCTCGGGCTCTCCCCTGAGCCAGTAGTGCCCGACGAAGACGGGTGGATTGTCCGGAGCGTAGGGCTGGCAGGCTTGCCGGTCTTGTCGAATCATCTCCGCTGTCAATGGAGCCGGGTTCTGCCCCGGGGGCAGGGCGTAGCTGCCGCAGGTCTCCTCCTCCTGCGGGGATCTGTACCACTGGATACGAAACATATTCCGAGCGGCTCCATCCGGGTCAACATTCTCCTGTCCGGCCGGCAAGCGAAGCTCAGGGCCCTTGAGGATGCATTCGACAGCCTCGTAGAGCGGAGAGTCTTCCCTGTTCGCCTCGGCCAGGAATCCGGTCGTGACGCCATCGTATTTTTCCAGGCAATCGGAGATGACCTGGAGCTGTCGGTCATCCCAGGAGGCATGGGCGATTCGGAGGAGGTTTCCATCGTCATCTTCCAGCTCGAGCCACATGGGCAGCGTACGGAACCATTCGACAGCATCCTCGATTTTTTCATCAAGCTGATCGATGGTGTCCCGGTGCTGCTTGTGATTTTTCCGGTTGTGCCTGCGCAGATGCTTGCCGGGTTGCCCGGGATCTTCAGTATGGTAGGCCAGCGCGTTGAATTCATGGTTGCCCATGACCGCCTTCGCTTCTCCTGAATCGATCATCGGCCGTACGAGCTGAAGTACCTCGAGGATTTCCGGGCCCCTGTCGATAAAGTCACCGAGGAAGATGACCTTTCTCCCAGGGTGGCGATAGCGGCCCTCTTCAAGCGTATAGTCGAGCTCTTCCAGCAGCTGTTTCAGCTCGGTGGCGTGCCCGTGAATGTCGCCGATGAGGTCGTACATGTCCGAAGGGATCCGGAGAGAAAAAATGGCGGGAGTGCATGGGAATCGAACCCACCTATCGTGTTGTTCGCACGATACCTAGGATTTGAAGTCCCGGAGGCCCACCAGGTGCCTATTCACTCCCGCGCGTCACTTCATTCTACCCCATAGGGGGTCTCCTTGCAGCGGGTTCCGGCTTCTTCCGGGCGACTTCTCAGTCAAAGAAGCCCATGTCCTTGACGCAGGTATGAACCATGATCGCCGACCTTCTCGCCAGGTCGCCGGCGGCTGCATCTTTGGGCTTGAGCTTGAGGCATTGCTGGGAAGCTTTTTGGGCAAGCTCAAAATGGTCGCGGGCGAGCTTCTTGTTCGCTAAGGCGTTGTCCATCCCCGGCAGCGAGCGGGACAGGTACTCGCGGCCTTTGCGGTAGTGAGTGAAGCCATAGTCCATGAGGGCCCTGGGGTCGCGCGGCAGGGGTGTGTTCGTGGCGAGCTCCTTGACAGGCTTGCTGCGGCTGGGAACCGCAGCTGGCTTCTCCTGCGGGGACTTTTTCGGCACCGGGGCCTTTGCCAGGGGGTCGGCCCGTCCAGTGCCCCTCCTCCAATACCGTGTAAGTCGTTCGGCATCGTCCGGGAAGTAGGTGCCCAGCAGCCAGCCGAAGTTTTCGCTGGCGAAGGCCCGGTCGAGGAATTTCGTTCCCTCGGTGTTCAACCTGTTGGTCTTGGCGAAGAGCGCGAGCGAGAAGAGATCGTTGAGGTAGCCGTACTGGCCGGTCTTGCTGAGCTCGCTGTTTCTTTTTTGCAGTTCCTGTCGCTTGGCCTTGCGCCAATGGTCACCGCTGATGGTTTTCTCATCCTGGATGCCTGCCCGCCGCAGGCGGGCCTGCTCTCCATAACCCGACTGGATCCAGACGTGCTCCTTGTCCCGGCGCAGGATCCTGACGGTCCTTCTGAGAAGCTCCCCGGCGGAGTTGCGGTAGTTGATCTCGTAGAGGTCGGGGGCGCTTACAAGGTGGCTGACCGGGGTCTGCCGGGTCAGCTCGTACATGAGAGCGATCCGGTAGCGCTGCCTGCGAAGCACCCTGGACCTGGAGCGGTTTTCAGGCAGGGACTCGAGCCGCTTGTAGCATTTTCCGGCCAGGACGTAGTCCATCGAGAGGAGCGCCTTGGCGGCAAGCACCTCGAGGGAGACCGCATCAGGGGGAAGGACTTCCGGTCGGGCAGGAACGGGCTGGGCGGCTGGCTGGCTTGCCGGACGAACGACGAGCTTGCCGCTGTCCCCGCTCTGCAGGCGGCTGAGTACCAGCTTGACGTCCGCGGCCTGCTGTTCGGAAATTTTCCTGCTGAAGACAACCTTGCGCTTGTCCCAGTACCATCGCGTTCCAAGGGTCTTCGCGATCCCGTCGATGAGGCGCCCGATGGTGCAGCCCCTGGCCTCGAAGTTAAGCCTGCTGTCGCCGGCGAGTCCCTTCAGCTCAACGCGGATTCCAAACCAGCGCAGGAAATTTCCGAGCTTCCTGATCTCGAGCGAGGGGAAGGAGATCTCGACCGGCTCCCGCAGGGCGCTGTACATCTCGTCCTGCTCCGGGCTGAAGCCGATCTCCAGGTCCCAGACCTCGAACCAGTTTCTCGGATGGCCCAGGGGGTTTCTGAGGAACCTGCCGATGAGGGTTATCTTGTGACCTCGTGGGGCCGCCTCCAGCTTCCTGTGGATATCGAAGGGGTAGTATTTCGGGAGGCCTCCGACCTTCAGCAGCCAGCCGCCGGATGCGAGGGACTGGAGGTCTTTCTTCGCTTCCGGACGCCAGATGAAAAAATTCACGTTGTGTTCGATGGTTCCCTTGACCGAGATCCTTGACTTGTTTCCGCCGGTTGGATGGGTCTCGTGTCCGTCAAGGATCCCCTTGACCGTGAGCCACTTACGAGTGTTCGCGTCCGGGAAGGCGGAGAGTAGCTCTGGGCTGAGAACGGTAGCGGGGGGTGAACGCAGAGAAGGAGCCTCCGAAAAATTGCTGGCCTTGTTCTTGGCGCGCAACATGTCGTAGCCCGTAAGCCAGGAGGTGAACTCGCAGGTAAAGGCGAGCATGAAATTCGCCTTTACCGGGAGCTTGTATTTCGCGGCCTCCCACTGGCCGTCAGCTTCCTTGATCGCCGCCGCGGAGGCGGGCAGGGGGCCGAGCTTGTTGCGCAGCGCATAGGAGAGCGAGTACTTGGGGCTTATCGCCCGGAAATAATC
>CAUZHA010000107.1:0-15571 GCA_963579555.1 Planctomycetes bacterium UBA1146 | reverse complement strand
CGCGGGCAGGATGAAGAGCTCTCGCCGGTCGCGGCCGTTGAGGAAGCGGCCGATGACATCGAAGCTGAAGATCAGCCGCCCGCGGATTTTCTTGTCCCGCCGAATGGAAACGACAATGGAGGGGCTATCGCTCTCCGGGTTCGGCCTGGCAAGGTCGAGGGCCCGAGAAAGGATACAGTCAAATACATCTTTGAGCTTGTCGCGGTCGGCTTCCATCATCAGGCGCTCGGGCAGGCCACCGGTGTCGAAGGTGATGTCTCGGCCGCTGCCGAGCTCCTGCATGGGCCCCAGGCAGGTGTCGAGCAGCTTGCGGACGTCAAAGCGCTGCAGCCGCAGGGGGCCGCTGGGTTTTACCTTCTTCAGCTTTTCTTCGTAGCGCGAGAGCTCTCGGCGTTTTGATTCGAGCGAGGCCAGGAGATAGCGGTCGCAGAGTGAGCGCGCGGCCTTCAGCAGCAGGCCGCAGTCTTCCTCTGCCGGCGTGAGCTTTCCGTCTACCCCGGGGGGGCCGAATACGAAGACCAGCTCGAGGCCCTCGCCGGTCGCTGGAGAGGAGATGAAGCAGCTCTTGGTGAGCAGATCTTTCCAGCCGGCCGGGCTGGAGGGGGTGGTCTGGAGGGCTCCGATGAGCGAGGAGGGAGCCTCGAGTCCCTGGCTGGCGTCCTCCACCGAGCCGTCCGCGCCGGCGGCGAGCTGGGCCAGGTCGAGCCGCATGACCGCATTCTCCGAGCGGAGACTGACCTCCTCTTCGCCTTCCCGCGGGAGCCCGTCCTGGCTCAGGAGCTGGAGAGAGGCTTCGGTTTTGCCGATCGATTCCGGCAGCCTGCCGAAGACGGTGAGGAACTCGATGCCGAGGGTCCGGCGGATCCGGGCGGTGGCGGAATCCAGCCAGTTGAGGATGGGGCCTCGCCTGAAGGGGATGGCTGCGTTCTCCGGGACCAGGGAATCCAGCACGCCGAGCTCCCACGCCTGGCGCGCGGCGAGCACCCTCTCCTGCGCCATCTTCGAGAGCATTGCCGCGGCCCGGGTGAGCTCCTCCTCAAGGTCGCTGCCGAGCAGCGGGATCCCGCTGATCTCGTCGTTCAGTCGTCCCCTGGATTCTTCACTTGAGGGGATGATGGGGGCCACCGCTTCGTTGCCGGCCTGCTCCATGCTGCGCTTCTCCGCCTGGGTGAGCTTGCCCAGCTTGCCGACATGCTTCTGGATCCGCGACCGGTCATTCTTCGCAGCGAGTCTCCTCCCGGCGATGAGGACCGCGAGCACCCTGCTCTCGACGATGATCGGCGCCGCCAGATCCTGCAACCCCATATGGCACCGGGCGCGGAAGTGGCTTTCCAGGCCGGTTTCCGGCTCTGCGTCAGCGCCTTTTTTCAGCTCTCGGAGCGCGCGCGTGGCGAAGCGCTTCTCGCAGCTTCTGCAGGCGGCATCGGCTCCGGCGAAGGCGGCCGCGCCGTTCTCTTCCCCGTGACGCAGGAGCGAACAGAACGGGCTCGCAGTGGGCTCATCGATTGCGCAGACAACCTCCGTCTCCTCGCCGTCCGCCTCGACAAGCAGGAGATTGGAGCCGAGCAGCTCCGTCATTCCCCTGGAGAGAAGAGCTGAGAGCGCATCACCGCCGAGCAGTTCGGTTAGTTTTCCGGGACGATAGGGCCACATGAACCGCACCTCTAATTCGTCGTATTGAATCGATCGCGAACCATCCATTGTACACTTTCCTTCGGCTCTGTCTTCCCCCGAGGGCGGTGATTTGGTCATTGACCATGGAAGGCTCAGCGCTGGTAGATCGGCAGGTAGCGGAACTCGACGCCCAGGGAGAGGATCGCCATCGCGGTCGTGTAGATGCTCCCGGCCTGCTCCTCGTGGGTGGCTCCGGGCGGCGATGGCCAGCTGCCGTCTTCATTCTGTTTTGCCAGCAGCAGCCTCTCACTCACGGGCTGCCATTGTTTCCAGTAGTCGCCGCCGAGCTGGTACATGCCCTGCGAGGCGTAATAGGCTCCGTAATAGAAAAACGGCCCCTTCCATTTCAGAGGGTGCTTGAGCAGCCAGTCACCGCCCCGGCGCGCCTCGGGTGAGCCGTGCTCTCCGCAGATCTCCAGGGAGAGGATGCCGGTTCCCGTCCTCCCGGTGTTGGGGTCTCCTCCCGGCTGGTAGGAGAAGCCGCCGCTGGGGTGGGCGCAGCGCTTGATGAAGTGAACCGCCTGGCGGATGTTCTTGTCCGGGACAGGCAGCCCGGTGTCTTTCGCCGCGCGCAGGGCGAGCAGTTGCCAGCCGCTGACGGAGATGTCGGAGACCTCGGAGGAGGGCGTGTAGCGCCAGCCGCCGATGTTCCATCGATCTTTCGGTACATTCTGAGCCCGCAGGATCAGGTTGATGGCGGTTCGATGAACCCGGTGAACCAGCTCCAGCCCCTTGCGCTTCGAGTCGACCATGCCAATGACCTCGCCCAGCATGAGGGAGGAGATGCCGTGGCTGTAGAGCTCCCCGTGGGAGGTGTCGCGAATGATCAGTCCGCTCTTCTGGTTGGAGGTTACCCAGGCGACCCCCTGCTCGACGCGGCTGCCGTAGGGGCCGCGGCCGGGCTCGTGTCCCCGCGAGAGGAAGGCCAGGGTCGCAAGGCTCACGATGCCGGTGTTCCGGCCATAGCCCGGAGAGGCCCAGCCGCCGTCTTCTAACTGCTTGGAGGCCAGGAACTGAAGGCCTCGGTCGACAGCCCGGGTCACGGGGGTCGGGGCGTAGATCTCGCGAAATTTTGGTACGCGTATCTTTTGCTGTTCAACCCGCGGATGATCCGCGGGCTTCTTCTCCGGCTGCGAAGGTTTCTCCTGGGGCGAGAGAGTATTCGCGAGCACGACGAGCAGGACTGCCGGCGCGGCGATCCAGGGTCCTTTTCGGACGGTGGCACTCATAATGGGATTCTAAGCGAGACAACCGTTCCATGGCGCCCTCAATCCAGTCTTTTCACTCATTCCGGCAGCCTCATTTTCTGATCGCACGCAGGTAGATGCGCACCAGGTCGCGATAGGCCGGTGGAAAGGCCATGTCTTCCAGGCCGCGGGCCGAATCTTCACTGCTGGCCTCGAATTCTTCACCCCGGGTGCCAGTCTGCCAGACGAGTCCGAGCCGTGCGGCCTCCGCCTCGAGCAATCTCGAGACCAGGGCGCCCTCCTCGCCGGTGGGCAGGACGACACTCTCGAGCTGCCGACGAATGGCCCTGCCGGCAAGCAGGAGCTGGGATTTTGCCGCGGCGTTCTTTTTCCGGGCATCGTCAATCTTGCCGCCGGACATGAGCCGCGCGGCCTGCCGGGCGTTTTTGAGCGCCGCTTGAAGCGAGGAATAAGCTGAGCGTTCGCCGGCATCGGCAAGGGCCTCGATGGCGCGTGCGCGCACCCGGTCGAGGTCGGCGAGAAAAACTCCAAGCAGGAGGTTCGTCTCTCCCAGGGAGTCGACCGCGGCCTTCGTCTCTCCACCGCTGAGCTCCTGCCCCGCCTTCCTGATGCTCTCCTTGAGAGGCCCGGTTGCGGCGGCGGCCTTTCGGTAGGCCTTGAAGATGGCCGGCAGGAGCATCGAGAGCTTGAAGCCCGCTCTCGAGAAGTCCTCCACCAGCCCATCAAGCTCCTGCTCGAGCTTTTTTTCTTTTTCGATGAGCTTTTCGGGCGCCGGCGGATTTGCACCGGCCGCAAGCGCGAGCCTCGCTTCCTCCTCCAGGTAGCGCGCGTTTTCAGCGGTACCACGGCCAAGCTTCTGGAGAGCGGCTATCCTGGAGATGAGCTCGATGAGCATATTGGCGGCCGGAATCCGGTCCTCCATCGCGCTGGCCAGCTTTTCCTGGGCGGCCGCGGCCTCGGCAAGCTGCTCCGGGGTATTTTCTTCTTCTTCCAGCAGCTTCTCGAGAAGTCCTGAGGCCTCCTTTCTGAGCCTCTCCAGCTCCAGCAGCTTCTCCAGCTCGCGCCGCGCCGATTCGAGCTCTCTGCTCAGCTCAGTACGTTCCGCCGGCTTCGTCTCCGCCCCGGGCGCCGCCGCGGGCCGTTCGAGTTTTTTGCGCGCCTCGCCCCGGGCGCTCTTCGCCATGGCGATCGCCTGCTCCATGCGCGCCAGGCCTTCTCCCAGGCGGGCCAGGGCGCCGTCGGCATCTTCCGCCATCACGCGTTTGAGGGCAGCGGAAAAGCTCGCGGCAGCGGCCTCGAGATGGGCGAGGATGTCGGCTCGCGACCTGAGCCTGCCGAGCCTGCGGCTGAGCTCGCGAGACCCCTTCAGGGCGGCTTCAAGCAGCAGCCTCGCGCGCATTGCGATCAGCTCGAGGTCTACGGAGCCTGTCCTCGCCAGCTCGCCAGCCTCGCTGACAAGCGTCTCGATGTCTTCGCCGCTCAACCTCTCCAGCTCCGCCGAGTCCAGGATCTCCAGGGCATCGGCCAGCTTCCGGGTCTCCGCGGCCGCCTCGAATACGGCGGCCGCGGCGGCCGAAAGCAGCAGCTCCCGGTCGTCCCTGTCTGTAGAGAGGGCCCGGCGAAGGCTGGTGCCGGCGCGGGACAGCGGCCCGGCGATGATTTCCAGGAGAGCCGTCGATGCGCGCTCGAGGTTGCCCACCTTGCCTGGAGCGGCTCCCGCGTCGGCGCCCTGGTCGGCATCCTGGCGAAGCTCCCGGGCGAGCCTCTTCGCCTGCCGGACCTCCTCGCTCCAGGAGACCAGCGCCTCAACGATCAGCTCGCCGCCCTTTTCCGAAGAGATGACGCTCCCGGTCGCGGAATCTTTCAATGTCCGGCCCTGGTTGTCGAGTCCTTCCGCGAGGCGCGCAAGCCTCTCGCTGAGGCTGCCCCTGTTGCTTCGCAGCCACAGAGAGGTGTCGGCTATGTCGGCCAGGGATTTCTGCCGGAGCTTTTCGAGGACCCCGGTCGCCTCTTCAAGCAGCGAGACGCAGCTGCGGGCCGCGCTGGCGGCGGCCGGAAGATCCACGGGCTCAACGCGCAGCAAGGCGAGGGCTCTTCCCGCGGCCTCGCGTCCCTGCGAGGTCTTGTCGATAGCCGGGTAGAGTTTCTCAGCATCGATTCTCCCCGCCGGTCCGGAGGGCGAGCGCAAACGCAGCAGGACTGCATCCACGGCCTCGATGAGATCTGCCTGAGCTCTGCGCGCGAGGCTGCGTCCAACCGCCTGCAGCTCCTGGAGTTCCTTCAGGCGCAGGGCAACCGATTCCTCGCCGGCAGCGACCCATTGCAGCAGCTGCAGCGAACGTCCCAGCCAGAGGGTGGGCTCGAGTTCGCGCGCGGCCCTGGCAAGGCCCTCAACGAGCACCACGCCGTCTTTTCTCTCCCTGGCCCTGCGGGCCTCCGCCGCCGCGGGATCCGCCTCGTTGACCGAGGCGGAATCGTTTTCAAGGATTCTCTCGAGAAGCTCGGCCATGGCGCCCAGCAGCGAGACGGATTCAAAGTCAGGGTAATCGAAGTCGCGGCCGCTCTTATTTCTCCAGGCTATCCTCGAAAAAACCGCCCGGGCGGCTGAGAGCAGCTCTCGCCGGGTGGAATTTCCCAGCCAGGCATCCTTCACCGCCTCCATCAGCCGGGCGACCTCGCTTTCGGGTACCTGCCTTCGCAGCGATTCGCGGCTCTCGATGCGAGCGGCAAGGAGGAGCTCTTCGAGGGAGTCGATCCTGCGCGAGAAAGCTTCGGTGGCACGTCCCAGGGGGGCCTCGAACTCACCGGCGAGAGTCTCCTCGGCGGCCTTGCGGGCCAGCTCGAGCTCAGCCGTCAAGGAAGAGGTCATGGCTCTTACCGAGCCATCGAGCTCGGCGATAAGTTTTGAGCGCGAAGGAGGCAGGTCTCTCCGCAGGCGCTCGATGCCCGCTGCACAGCTCAGGACAGCTTCGATTGTCTGGGCCAGCCTCTGCACGCTCCTGGAGGGAAGCTTCCCGTCCCCGGCGTTCAGGAGTTCAGCCAGGAGCAGAGCGCAATCGTGGGCGGCGAGCTGGAGGCTCTCGTGCGCCTCCTCGAGCTCTTCACAGATCACAATCGATCCGAGCAGCTTCGCGAGCGCGGCAAGCTTGCTCTCTCCGCTTTTCCAGGCCTCCGCTGCGTTCGGCGTGCCGGCTGCCTGCCCTTGCACGATGCCGGCGGCGGCATTCCATAAGACTCCCGCCTCGACCTCGGCCAGGCTGAGAAGCCTGAAGGCCGCTGATTCCAGGGCCAGGCGGGTGGCTCCGGGCAGGGGAGGTTTTCCCGCCGTCTCCATACACAGAGAGGAAATCTCCGAGCTGAAAGAGCGAATGGTGATCACGTTTTCGGCGGCTTGGTCACCCGCGTCGGTGTTCTCAGCCTGGCTCCAGAGCGCACGGAGCTCTGCGATGCCTGCCCGCAGGTTTCGCAGCGAGGCCAGCCAGCCGGACCCTTCGGGTGAGTTTCCCGGCCAGGTCACCTTGAGCTTCAGCTCTCCGGAATGCCCCTCGCCTCCAAGGCCGTCCCGGACCCTGAGCCTGAGGCTGAGGGTCTCCGGCGGACGAGCCCCGGTCGCCCCGATGCTGAAGGCGTAGACCGCGTCACGAAGCTCGGGGCGTTTCGCGGCGCTGATTTCCCTGAATACCGGCAGAATCCTCATCTCCAGGTCGGTTCGCAGGAGGAGCTCGATCGAGTTGATTCCATTATCGTCCTCCGCCCTGTATCTCAGCTTCAGAGAGCCGCTGCTTTCAACCTCGAGCTCGGCGTGGCGGGGGGTGAGTATGGCGATGCGCGGGGGGGTATCTGCCAAGGTTCGGATTGAATAGGTGGTCTTTTCCGCCGAGGTGATCCCGTCCGGTGTCTCCAGCTCGAGGCGGTACTCGGCATCCTCGTTGATCGTGATTCCGCCGAAGGCTGCCCGTACGCCATCGATTCTTCCTTCGAGCTTCTGTGTTCCAAGGAGGATGGTCGCCCTGGCCAGTTTCCTGTCCGCTTCCAGCAGGATATCGGCCCGGCTGCCCTTGAGGGCGGAGATGTTGCCGCTGTTTTTCTGGATGGTTCGTTTTCTGCGGGCGGTGTATTCCGGGTAGTGATAGGTGATGGTGAAGTTGCGAGGCGCGGGCGGCTCTCTCACCTCGACGTGCTGCACCGGGCTGAGATAGTCTCCGCCGCGCACGCGAAAATCAAAGCTGGCGAGAGCCCTGATCTTATGGAGGAGCGCTCCTGCTTCGCTCCCGGTGGTGGAGAGGAGGTTGGTCGATTTCCAGCTGCCATAGCCGGGAGAGCGGGACTTGCGGCTGAGAAGCACCAGCTCGCCGGGCCTTCCGCGGTCTACGGTGACCTTGATGGAGACCTCCTGGCCGCGGCCGACCACGGCCCGGTCGACTTCAACCAGCAGGAAGACGCTGGTCGGCCTCGGCAGCTCGGCGGAGGGATTGGCAAGACGCCTTCCCAACTGCAGCATCCCCCTTGGGTCCAGGAGAGTGGCGGCAAGGGGCAGGATGCAGGCGGCGCCGGCGAGAAGGAGAGCTCTGGAGGCGGCCCTTGCGGGCAGGAGCTTGTCGATTTTTACCTGCGGGCAGCGCCGGGCCGTGTCGGAGGCGAGGGACTCAAGCAGCTCGCGGGAGCAGCTGTGCTCGAGCTCCGGCCCGGGCCGGGAAAACTCGACCAGGCTCAGCAGGGTGCCCTCGAGGCCGGGGTCTCTTCTCTCGATTTCGCGAGCGTATCTCAGCAGGGATCCTGGGCGCAGCAGGGGCAGGAGCACGAAGAGAGCAAGGGCCGCGCCAACCGCGATCAGGACGACCCAGGAGATGGTGAGACGGGCCGGGGTCTCCAGCAGCAGGAACCGGTCGAGCGCCAGCGCCGGCAATACGAAAAGAATGACGGAGATGGTCCACGCCGCCGCCCCCCTGACGGCTGCCAGCAGGCGATGGCGCCTGCCGAACCCCTTGAGCAGTTTCAGTGCCTCCACTGGCAGAGGCGTTGGTGAGTTGGTCTTGGACTCCGGCACGGCAGGTATTGTACAGCCACGATGGCGCCTGGGCTCCCAGCATTTCCCGCTTCGCCTTTCAGTCCTCCGCCGCCTGCTTCTCGAGTTTCCAGGATGCTATGAAGAAAGCATCTGTTCCGGAGATGGAGGGTCCGAGCCTGATCTTGTGTTCATCAAGGCAGGCCGAGGGGAGTCTCTTGCCGGCCCAGAACGATGGAGAGGGGGCAAATTCCGGGTGGCGTTCTTCGAAGAGCCGGACGACCTCGTCACATTCGGCTTCGATGAAGGAGCAGGTGACGTAGACAAGCCGCCCGCGCGGCCTTACCAGCGAGGCGAAGCGCTCCAGGATCTCTAGCTGCAGTGACTGGAATCGCCTGACATCTTTCTCTCCGTAGCGGTTTTTCGCTTCCGGGTTGCGGCGCAGCGTGCCCAGCCCGGTGCAGGGTGAGTCCACCAGCACCAGGTGCGCCCGCGGCAGGAGCTTGCTCAGGTCGCCGTGCTCGCCAATCAGGGCATATTCGACCTGCCCCCCGAGGCTGGCATCCTTCGTTCGCCTGCGCAGCTCCTGGAGTTTTTTGTGATGTATCTCACAGGCCACCAGCCTGCTCTGAAGGTGGGCGGGAACTTCGGCTTCCTCTTCTTCCCGGAAGATGATGTCGCCGAGGGCGAGGGTCTTGCCGCCGCTTCCCGCGCAGGCATCGATGACCGTCATCCCGGGGGCGGCGTCGGTTGAATAGACGGCTGCCTGGCTGCCTTCATCCTGGATCTCTATCCAGCTCTTCCGGCTGGCGGTGGTTGCGGTCAGGTTGATCCGGCGATCAAGGCGGAGGCCGGTGGAGCTGAAGCTCGAGAGCTCAACCTCGGCATCGGTTTCCCGTTGGAGGCTGCGCATCACCTTTTTCCTGGAGGCGCGCCTGGAGTTCACGCGCAGGTCGACGCTGGCTGGCGAGCAGAACTCACGCGCGAGCTCGAGGCCGCGCTCTTCGCCATATTGCTCGCGGATCAGCTTTCCGAGCCAGAGGGGCATGCTGCATTCAGCCGCGAAGCGCTCCTCAGGGTTCGCTGGCCAGCAGTCCTTGTCGAGGAATGAATCGGAGGCGGCCTGCCTGACCTGGTCATCCAGGCTGTGGCCATCCAGGTCTCCCCATTCCAGGACGGCCTCGCAGGCCGGGGTGAACTCCCAGGGGAAGACACCCTCCTGCGCCATCGCCAGGATATCAAGCAGGAAGCGTCCCTGGTCCGAGCTGTCCTCGAGCGTATCGAGGTTTCGCAGCTCGAGCCAGGAGAGCCAGCGGGGCCTCGAGCGGTCATGGAACCGCAGCCAGGCATAGACGGCCTCGGAGATGAAGCGCCGATCGCGGCTTCCGAGAAAGCGCCTGCTTCTGAAAAAGCGGCCGACACGCGCATCGGCCGGATAGGGCCCGGGCTCGGCGACCTCGCTGATCAGCTCCAGTGAAAGTCCCAGCAGGGAGGTAGGTTTCAAGACAATGTCCTCGAAAGTGGTTTTCGCATAGGGCGGTGTATTGTATTGATCGTCCCGGCAAGGTCCAGAGGATAGACTGCGGCAGTCTAATGTGCTGAACCATCGCTTCGGATTGCGTAAGATAAGGAGCTGGAATTACTACAGGGAAGGCAGCCGAAGTTGAGAGCAGCGTTTTTCGAAGAACATGGGGGACCGGAGGTCCTGAAAGTCTGTGAACGGCCCGATCCCGAGCCGGGTCCCGACGATGCTCTCGTCGAGGTTTCAGCCTGCGGCCTGAATCATCTTGATATCTGGGTCCGCCTTGGCGGTAAGCGTAACTTTCCCCTGCCGATCATTCCAGGAAGCGACCCCGCGGGGGTGGTGCTGGAGGCGCCAGCCGGGAGCGGGCTCGAGCCCGGGGACGAGGTCGTGATCTATCCTTGCGAGGGACATGGAGATGAAGAGGCCGTCGCCCGCGGAGATGACCAGCTCTGTCCCGATTTCCGCATCTACGGCGCCGCGCGCGATGGCGGGATGGCCGAGAAGATCGCTGTGCCGGCGGCGAATTGTTTCGCCAAGCCGAAGGCGCTCTCGATGCACGAGGCAGCCGCTGTCTCGATCAATTATATCACCGCCTGGCATATGCTGGTGGCTCGCGCCGAAGTGCGTGCAGGTGAGATGGTTCTCATCCAGGCGGCCGGCAGCGGGGTCTCCACCGCGGCGATCCAGATCGCCAGCCATCTTGGAGCCCGGGTGCTGGCGACATCGAGTACGGAGGAGAAGCTCGAGCACGCCCTGCGCTGCGGAGCGGAGGAGGCCGTGAACTACCGGGAGGAGGATGTACCCGCGAGGGTGATGGAGTTTACCGCCGGACGCGGTGCCGATGTCGTCTTTGATCATGTCGGGGAGCCCAATTGGGATCGTGATCTCGCCAGCCTGGCCAAGGGCGGGAGGATGGTTTTTTGCGGTACGACGGGGGGTGCCGAGGTGACGGTGAACCTTTCCAGTGTATACTTCATGGGCCAGTCTATTCTCGGGTCAACGATGGGTCGCAGGGATGAGCTGGAGCAGGTTCTTGCCCTGATGGGAGAGGGTAAGCTGAAGCCGGTGATCGACAGGGTCTTTCCCCTGGCTGAGCTGGCCGAGGCTCACCGGTATCTCGAGGACGGGAAGCAGACCGGGAAAATCATTATCGATATCGGGAGTTGATGCGTGGGCAGGGATTTCAGCTGGCAACAATTCGAGGCGCTGCCCATTGTCGGGATCCTGCGTGGTTTCGAGGTCCCGGTGGTTCGCAGCCTGGTAGAGGCGGTCGCCAGGGGCGGCCTGCGCTGCGTCGAGGTGACAATGAATTCGCCGGCTGCCGCTGAGGCCATCGCGGCGGCCATCGAGGCGGGAGGCGACGAGGTGCAGGTCGGCGCCGGCACGGTGTGTACCCTGGAAGATCTCGAGCGGGCTCTCGGAGCGGGGGCCTCGTTTATCGTCACGCCGATCGTATCGCCCGAGGTGATCTCGGCGTGCCGCGAGCGGGACGTTCCGGTGATGGCCGGGGCGCTGACACCGACTGAGATCTACGCCGCCTGGAGCCAGGGGGCCGACATGGTCAAGGTGTTTCCCGCCAACCAGTTTGGTCCGGGATACCTCAAAGATCTCAGGGGTCCCCTGTCCGAGATTCGTCTCATGCCTACGGGGGGAGTCGACGCATCGACCCTGGGAGATTTTCATTCCGCCGGCGCCTCCGCCTTCGGCGTGGGTGGAGCGCTCTTCGGCTCCACCGCGATCGACACAGGCTCCTGGGGCCAGGTGGAGGATGGCGCACGCTCTCTGGTCAAGGCCTATGAGTCCGTGGGCGGGGGGGACTGACAGCGATGGACACTCACGAGACCCGCTACAAATACGCCCCCAGCTACTGTGAAGAGAACACCTGGCATCTCTGCCAGGAGCCGGTCTTCGAGGGCGCGGAGGTCAAGGTGGTCTTCGTACTCAGCCATGGAGGGATCTGTCGACTCTGGAACCAGAAGATCTCTACCGACCCCGGAGAGTCGGTCTGCTGGGATTACCATGCCTTTGTCATCTCCCGGCAGGACTTGTATAGGGAGTGGATGGCCTGGGATCTCGACACACGGCTTGGGCTCCCGGTTTCTCTGTCGCATTACCTGGCAAGCACCTTTCGCAACCCCGATGACCTTCCGGAATTCTTTGAGCCGGTCTTTCGTGTCCTCGCCGCAGGGGAATACCTCGCGACCTTTTCTTCCGATCGCGGCCACATGCTAGGCCCCGGAGGGGAATGGATGGCGACCCCGCCTGACTGGGAGCCGATCCTGCTGGCGGGAGGGAACACCCTGGAGAGGTTCCTTGATCCCGCAGGCGGACCAGGAGACCTGCGGTCTCTCGAAGAGATTCAGTCCGGCTTTGCCGGTTAAGGAAGCGTCTGATGTCAGAAAAGAAAGCCACTGAAACAGGCGTCCTGGTTTTTGCCGCGACCTTTCCCACCGCGGCCGCCTGGGTTTATTTCGTTCAATTCAGCGGTGAGTCGTGGATGCTTCCCCTCGGCGCGTTGAGCAAGATCGTGCAATTCGGTCTTCCGGCCGTCTGGGTCTGGCTGGTTCTTCGCCAGCGGCCGAAGATCCGCGGTGTCTCCAGGGAAGGCCTTCTCTTCGGGGCGTTGAGCGGCCTGGGGATCCTGGCCGCCTGCCTGGGGTTGTATTACGGATATCTGAAGCATCACCCCGCGTTCAAGGATGCCCCGGCGGCGCTGGGCGAGAAGCTGGCCGGTCTTGGCGGTGACAGCCTCGGCGGCTTCCTCGTGATTGCCGTCTTCTACTCGGTGATTCACTCTTTTCTCGAGGAGTATTACTGGCGCTGGTTTGTCTATGGCCGCGCGCGGTCTTACCTTGGCCCCCCCCTTGCCAACCTGCTCTCGAGCCTCGCATTTATGGCGCACCATGTGGTCGTCATCAACGCCTTCCTTCCCGGCGATTATTTCTGGAGCGCCACCATGCCGTTGTCGCTCTGTGTTGCTTTTGGAGGGATGATCTGGTCAGCGCTTTATGAGCGCAAGGGCTCACTCTACGGGGCCTGGCTCAGCCACGCTTTAGTCGATGTTTCGATCATGATCTGTGGCTACGATATGGCCTTTGTCGACGGAGGTTGAGCGGGGTACGGGAAAAGTGGAAAAATACGACGCGGTTATCATCGGGGCGGGGCACAACGGCCTGGTCGCCGCCTGCTATCTGGCCAGGGCGGGTCGAAAGGTCCTGGTCCTGGAGCGTAGGGAGCTGGTGGGCGGCTGCGCCATCACCGAGGAGCTTATCCCGGGCTACAGGTTTTCCCGCCTGGCCTACGTGAACTCGCTCTTTCGTCCGGAGATCATCCGGGAGCTGAAGCTGCGTGACTACGGCTTCGAGATGCTGTCCCGGGACCCCTCCTCCTTTACTCCCTTTCCGGGTGGGGAGTGTCTCTTCCTCGGGTCGGATGCCGCGCTCAACCGCCGGGAGATATCGAAATTCAGCGATCGTGACGCGGCAGCCTACGAGCGCTACGAGGCCATGCTCGGGCGCATGGTCGAGGTGCTTGAGCCTACGCTTGATCGAGCGCCGCCGGACCCCCTCTCACGCAGGCCGGGTGACCTGCTCAGCCTCTTCAGGCTTGGACTTGGAGCCCGTCGGCTCGGCAAGGAGCTCTATCCCTTTCTCGGGATGCTCGCCGGCAGCGCCTCCCGCCTGCTGGATGAGTGGTTCGAGAGCGAGGAGCTCAAGGTAACCCTTGCGACCGATGCGATCATCGGCGCGATGGCAAGTCCCAGGACGCCGGGCACGGCCTACGTACTCTTCCATCATGTCATGGGCGAGACCGATGGCGCCCGCGGGGTCTGGGGATATGTTCGCGGAGGCATGGGGGCTCTCAGCGAGGCCATCGCCTCGGCCGCCCGGGACCTTGGCGTCGAGATCCGTACCGGCTGTGGAGTTGAGTCGATCCTGGTTGAAGATGGCAAGGCGAGGGGGGCCAGGCTGGCCTCGGGGGAAGAGATCGAGGCGAAGATCGTCTTCTCGAATGCCGGGCCGAAGATTACCTTCATCGACCTGCTTCCTCCCGATATTTTCGAGGAGTCCTTCCGCCGCTCGATCAAGGCTCTGGATTTTTCGAGCGCGACCTTCAAGCTCAATCTCGCGCTGAGTGAGCTGCCCGATTTCACGGCCTGCCCCGGGCGGGAGCCCGGCCCGCAGCACCGGGGGACCATCCACATCGCGCCGAGTCTTGACTACATCGAGCGAGCCTATAACGAGGCTCGCTCAGGACGGCCTTCTGCAGAGCCCATCCTGGAATGCACGATCCCCTCGGTTCTCGATCCATCTCTCGCTCCCGAGGGTCATCACGTGATGAGCATGTTCGTTCAATACGCCCCCTACGAGCTGGTCGAGGGCAGCTGGGATGAGCTGCGGGATGACTTCGCTCGTACCTGCATTCGCCTGCTCGACAGCTACGCTCCCGGCTTCGAGAGGAGCGTGGTCGGCTACGATGCCATCAGCCCTCTCGACATGGAGCGGGAATTCGCTCTCACCGGGGGAAACATTTTTCACGGCGCGATGACTCCCGACCAGCTCTTCTTTCAGCGACCCGTTGGCGGCTGGGCGCGCTACAGGACCCCGCTGGAGGGTCTCTACCTCTGCGGCGCCGGGGCTCATCCCGGCGGCGGAGTTCTCGGGGCCTGCGGACGCAACGCGGCGCGGGCGGCGCTCGCCGACGGCTAGCGGCTCAGATGATTCCGTGGAGCGGGCCGCCTTGAGCGGCAAGGCTGTCGACGTTCCTGGAAACCGCCGGGTCCTCGATGAGCGGCGGAGCGTGGCGCGGCTTGATGCGGGCATCGATCACGATGGGCCCTCGACAGCCCCAGTGCTTGTGCTCGATGAAGCTTCCAGCGCCGTGCAGGTCGTGGGAGGGGTTTGACCGGGTAAAGGTTACCCAGAGGAAGTTGCTCGTATTCCTGGCACAGAATTCCGAATCTTCCGTCAACACGACCAGGGCGATGCCGCCTGAGATCCCGGTGTCGTCGAGCCGGGCGGCGAGAGAGCCGGCCTCCTCCCTCGAGCTTTCTTCATCAAGGGCTGGAGGGGCTTCGAGGATGAGGACCCCGGGAAGCGCCATTCTCGGGTCCCGGAAGCCATCGGGCAGGCTGAGCTTCTCGGGGACGGCCGTGTCGAGTTCGCGCTTCTTCTCTCCGGCCGCGGCAATCACCAGCTTGGAGCCGGAGTTCAGGCCCGCGCCGCTATAGTCGAGTGTGTCGATCGTGGTGCGGGTCTGGAAGTGCAGGTCCCGCTCGAGGTCGACCCGCTCGAGTACGTGTCGAAGGAACCCCTCGATATTCGAGGCATCGAGGTCCGTATCGTCTTCGCGGGCGACGATGAGGAGGTACTTGGCCAGGGAGGCCTGTGAAAAACCGAGCACGGCGTTGGCGATGGTCAGGAGCTCTCGCGGCTGGCGCTTAGCGTAGGGTACGTAGCGCTCGCTGCCGATGGCAAGCATCAGCGGGTGCACCCCCGCGGCGTCGACTGCGTGCATGGCATGAAGGCCGGGAATCTCCCGGGGTACCAGGGGAGCAGCCAGGTCGTGGATCAGGTCGCCGAAGCTGGAATCTTCCTGGGGTGGGCGTCCGACAACGGTGAAGGGCCAGATGGCATCCCGGCGATGGTAGACGGCCTCAACCTTGAGGACCGGGAAGTCGTGCTTCAGGCTGTAGTAGCCCAGGTGATCACCGAAGGGTCCCTCGGGCTTGGAGGCCTCCGGGTCCACCGTACCGACGATGCAGAAGTCCGCGTCGGCTGAGATGGCATAGCCGTTTCTGCGCGCCAGGCGGAAGCGGCGGCCGCCCAGCATGCCGGCGAAGACCAGCTCGCTGAGGCCCTCCGGCATCGGCATCACGGCGGCGAGGGTGTGAGCCGGCGGGCCGCCAATGAAGATGCTCACCTTCAGGGGCTCTCCCCGTTCGATGGCCGCGGCATGGTGGACCCCGATACCCCGGTGGATCTGGTAGTGGAGGCCGACCTCGCTGTCGGTCTCGTAGTCGTTGCCGGAGAGCTGGATCCTGTACATGCCGAGGTTCGAGGTCAGCGCTTTCGGCTGCCGCGGGTCTTCGGTATAGACCTGCGGCAGCGTGATGAAGGGGCCGCCATCGTCGGGCCAGCTCTTGATCGCCGGCAGCTG
>CAUZHA010000106.1:0-15705 GCA_963579555.1 Planctomycetes bacterium UBA1146 | reverse complement strand
AAATCCAGCTGTCTTCGCGGCTCGTTCGTCAAGCCGCTGATCCCCACCCCGAGTAGCCGGATTCGACGACCGCCGAAATCAACCCGTTCATCGAGCAGCTCCAGCACCACCCGGTAGATCTCCTCCACCAGGCAGGTCGGTGACTCGAGAGAGGAAGACCGGGTAACCGTGTGAAACTTTTCATCCCGGGCCTTCAGCTGCACCGTGCGGCCCCAGAGTTCCCTGGCCCGAAGCCGCGCGGCGACCTTGTCGCTCATTCGGAAGAGCTCCCGCTCGATGGTCTCCCGGTCACCCGGGGCGAGGAACTCTCCATAGGTCTTCTCCTGGCTGATGGACTTGACCTCCTGGTCCGTCACCACGGGACGCGCGTCGACACCGCGGCAGAGCCTCCAGAAATGCTCTCCCGTATCTTCTCCGAGTGCGCGCCGAAGAGGCCCAGCCCCAAGCTTCTGCATATCACCAATCAGCTTCATCCCGATAGAGCCCAGGCGCTCAGCCATCTTCGGGCCGACGCCCCAGATCCTCTTGATCGGCAGCGGAGCGAGAAACTCCTCCTCGGCGCCAAGCGGAACCACCACGATGCCCTTCGGCTTGCGCAGGTCACTGGCGATTTTCGCGAGGTACTTATTGGAGGCGATGCCGATCGAGCAGGTCAGCCCGCCAGTCTCCTCCTCGATTCTCCGGTGCAGCTCCCGCGCTATGGCCTCCCCAGCCCCGTAGCCCTCGGCGTCATAGCTACCGGGCGAGCCGGAGAGCCTCGATGCCGTCACGTCCAGGAAGGCCTCATCAATCGACAGCGGCTCCACCAGCGGCGTATATTTCTCAAAGATCGAGAACACCTGGCGGGAAGCCTCCGCGTACCTTTTCAGCCGCGGACGAAGAAAGACCGCCTTCGGGCAGAGGCGCACCGCCTGGGCCGCAGGCATGGCGCTGTGGACACCGAATTTGCGGGCGGCGTAGTTCGCGGTGGCGACGACCCCGCGTCCCTCGGGGGTTCCTCCCACCACGACGGGTCGACCCTTCAGCGATGGGGCATCCAGCTCCTCGACGGAGCAATAAAAAGCATCCATGTCGACATGGATGATCGTTCGCCTGGATTCTGACACGAATTCCGTACCGTTCCTCTGCGATGGGGTTTTTTTGATGGACACCCGGAGCGCTGTTTACCTAAACTGCGCGGCCGCGCTCCGTTCCCGGGGTGTATTTTATGCCGGTTAAGGTAAACAACAAGAAGACTTGGAAAAACCAGGGCCTCGCCTGGCGGCAAGATGCCGCCACGGGCGCTGAATAACCAACCAGGAGACAATATGCCTCTCAATGAAGGCCTCAACAGGAAGCTCAGATTCGCCCTTGTAGGCGGTGGGCAGGGATCATTCATCGGACGCGTTCACTCGATCGCGGCGCAGCTCGATGGCCGTGCCGAGCTGGTCGCGGGCGCCCTCTCATCCGACCCCCAGAGAGCGAAGGATTCCGCCGGAGACTACGGCATCGCTCAGGAGAGAGCCTACGGCTCCTACCAGGACATGATCGCCGGCGAGCTTTCCCTCTCTGAATCCGAACGTATCGATTTCGTTTCGATCGCCACCCCCAACCACACCCACTTCGAGATCGCCAAGGCCGCGATAGAGGCCGGCTTCAATGTCGTCTGCGATAAGCCGCTGACCTTCGACCTCGCCCAGGCCGAGGAGCTGGCCTCTCTCGTCGAACAGCATAAGGTCGTCTTCGCCGTCACCCACAACTACACCGGCTACCCGCTGGTGCGCCAGGCCCGCGAAATGGTCCAGTCCGGCGAGCTCGGAGAGATCCAGGCGATCCGGGCCTCCTACATCCAGGGCTGGCTTCGCAGCCGCCTCGAGCTCGAAGATCAGAAGCAGGCAGCCTGGAGAACCGATCCGGCCAAGAGCGGAGCGGCGGGATGTTTTGGCGATATAGGCACCCACGCCTACAACCTCGGACGCTTTATCAGCGGAGTCCTCCCTGAGGAGGTCTCCTGTACCCTGAAGATCTTCGCCGAAGGCCGGCAACTTGATGACTACGGAACGGCCGTGATCAAGATGGAAAACGGCGGGCTATCCACCGTCACCGCCTCGCAGATCACCCATGGGCGTGAAAACGACGTCGCCATCGAGATCGATGGAACCGAGGGCGCCATCTCCTGGCGGCAGGAAGAGCCCAATAAGATGATCCTGCGTAAAAACGGAGAACCTCACAAGATCTACACCCGCAACGGCCCCATTGCCAACGACTCGCAGAAAAACGCCTGCCGGCTCCCGGGTGGTCATCCCGAGGCCTTCTTCGAGGCCTTCGCCAACGTCTACACCGCCGCCTTCGATGCGATGATCCAGCGGACGGAAGGAAAGGACTTCGAGATGACCGACACGGTCTATCCGAACGTCCACGACGGCGCCGAGGGAATGCACTTCATCGAGCAATGCGTAGCGAGCTCCGCCCAGGGTGCGGCCTGGATTCCAATGAAGCATGGTCTGGCGCGCCGCTGAACCAGCCCAGACCGAACATGTCAGCCTAAGACCCCGGCCCCAGGCCGCGTTTAAACCAGAGGTGTAATCCAGATGGCTCTCGGTGAAATTCTACTTACAGCCAACGAAATCCAGAAATCGTTCGGTAACCGGACGATCCTCAAGGACACATCGTTCACGATCCATGACGCCGCCCGCATCGGCGTCATCGGACCGAATGGCACCGGCAAATCAACCTTCATGAAGATTCTATCCGGCGGCGATACGGAGTTCACCGGCGAGCTCAAGCACGCGCCCAACATCCGGATCGGCTATATCGAGCAGGAACCGACGCTCGATAATGAGAAAAACTGCCGTGAAAACGTCGAGATCGGGCTCGAGCGTGTCCGAACGCTTATCGACATCTATAACGAGAGCTGCGCCGACTACTCAAACCAGGCCGACGTAAACGCCCAGGAAAAGCTGATGGACAAGATGGGGCGGCTGCAGGAGGAGATCGAGCTGGTCGATGGCTGGGAGTGGGAGTACCAGCGCGACATGGCGATGGAGGCCCTGCGGGTGCCGGACCCCGAGACCCCCGTCTCCACCATGAGCGGCGGCGAGCGCCGGAGAGTAGCCCTCTGCCGGGAGCTCATCTCCTGTCCCGAGCTCCTGATCCTCGATGAGCCCACGAACCACCTCGATGCGGCGACCATTGAATGGCTGGAGGCCTTCATCGACAAATACCCCGGCGCGGTCGTCATGGTAACCCACGACCGCTACTTCCTCGACAATGTCGCCAACTACATGATCGAGCTCGAGAACGGAAGCCTCACCATCTACGAAGGCAACTACTCAAACTACCTCGAGCAAAAAGACAAGCGCCTGGAACACCAGGCTCGCAGCGAGGGCCGGCGGCAGAAAATCCTGCAACGTGAGCTGGCGTGGCTCAACAGCACCCCATCAGCGAGGACATCGAAGAGCAAGGCAAGGGTCAAGAACTACGAGCAGATGAGCGAGGATGGCCCGGTGGAAACCGGCGGCAAGGTCAACCTGGTGATCCCCCCGGGCCCCCACCTCGGCAACAAGGTCCTGAAAATCAGCGGCCTGTGCAAGGCCTACGATGGACGGCAGCTGATCAAGGATCTCAACCTGGAGCTCTCCCCGGGCGAGATGGTCGGCATGACCGGGCCCAACGGCGTTGGTAAGACGACGCTCATCCGGATGATCACAGGGGAGGAAAATCCCGACTCCGGAACGATCGAGATTGGGGAGACCGTCAAGATGACCTATGTCGACCAGACCCGGGAGGAGCTCAACCCGGAGAATACCGTCTACGATGAAATCTCTGAAGGTCGAGATGTCATCATGGTCGGTAAGCGTGAATACCACATCCGGGAATACCTCTCAGACTTCCAGTTCAAGGGCTCCGACCAGCAGACCCCGGTGGGCAAGCTGTCGGGCGGAGAGCGCAACCGCCTGTTGCTGGCCAAGACGCTCCGGCAGGGAGCGAACCTCCTGCTGCTGGATGAGCCGACCAACGACCTCGACCTCTCCACCCTCCGGGTTCTCGAGGAGGCTCTCGAAACCTTCGCCGGTTCGGCCATCATCATCTCCCATGACCGCTTCTTCCTTGATCGCCTTGCCAACTCGCTGGTGATCTATGAAGACAACCAGCGGCAGGAATCCAGGAGCTGGCCGCGCGTCTTTAACGGCAATTTCGAATACTACTTCGAAGTCCACCAGCAGGAGCTCGAGAAGGCGGGAGTCAATCCCGGCAAGTACCGCAAAACGACCTACCGCAAGATGCACAAGGCCTGAGAAGCCGGGTCGTGCGTTAAATAAGAAAAAATCCGTAAACCTTGCCTCTCTCGGTGGATATAGTATGGACGCCAACAGGCGACCCTCGTCCGCGGAGCCCGTAAAATGCTTGAACAGATAGCAGAACTCAAAACTGAGGCGATCGAGACGCTCGAGACCTCCTCCTCCCTCATCGAGCTCGATGAATGGCAGAACCTCTACCTCTCCCGCAAGGGCAAGGTCAAATCGCTGCTGAAGGAGATCGGCAAGCTCGAGAATCCGCAGGACAAAAAGGCCTCCTACGGAAAGATCAATCCCCTCAACAAGAAACTCGAACGCCTGCTGGAGGAACGCAAGGAGAGTATCCAGAAGGCAGAGCTCGACCAGCAGATCGCCTCTGAGAGAGAGGATACCTCCCTGCCGGGAACGACCGGGGGCCAGGGCAGCATGCACCCGATCAATACGGTTCTTGAAGAGGTCTGCAGCATCTTCGAGAGAATGGGCTTCCAGATCTGGGAATCTCCTCACGTAGAGACCGACCAGAACAATTTCGAGATGCTGAACATTCCTCCGCATCACCCCGCCCGCGACATGCAGGACACCTTCTACGTCAGCGAGGACGTGGTACTCAGAACCCACACCTCACCCGGCCAGGTCCGGGCGATGAGGGCCCTTGCCCCCGAGCCGATCAGGGTCCTGCTGCCCGGCACCGTATACCGCAACGAGCAGATCACCGGGCGCAGCGAGATCCAGTTCAACCAGGTTGAGGGACTGGCGGTGGGAACGAACATCACGATGGCCGACCTGAAGGGCATCCTGGAAGAGTTCGTGCACCAGTTCTTCGGACCGGATCGTCGCATGGTACTCCGGGGCAGCTACTTCCCCTTCACCGAACCCAGCGTCGAGGTCGACATCGACTGCAATCTCTGCGGCGGCAGCGGCTGCGGAGTGTGCAAGAAAACCGGCTGGCTGGAGATCCTCGGGGCGGGAGTCGTCCACCCGAAGGTCCTGGCCAATGGCGGTTACGACCCCGAGGTTCATTCCGGCTTCGCCTTCGGTCTCGGGATCGAGCGAATGGTCATGCTGCGACATGGAATCAATGACATACGGCACTTCTACTCCGGGAACCTGCGCTTCCTGGAACAGTTTGACTGAGCCCCAGGTAATAGAAAACCTATCGCGATGCGTTTGCCCCTAAGCTGGCTGAAAGAATTCAACGAGACCGACCTCTCCATCGAGGACCTGGCCAACCTCCTGACCAGGGCCGGTCTTGAGGTCGAGGCCATCGATCGCATCGGAATCTACTCCGACAGCATTGTCGTTGGAGAGATCTCCGAGGTGCGCCCCATACCCGAGACAAACGGCCTGCACGAGGTCGACCTGCTCCTCGGCAGCGACCGGCGGGGGACCGCCGTGACCGGCGCCCCGAACATCACCCCGGACTCGAAGGGCTCCAGGGTCCCCGTGGCCCTCGCCGGGGCCATACTCCTGGATTCGAAATCCGACAGCTTCGCCCTCACCACCATCAAGACGCGCGAATTCCGCGGAGTCAAGTCGAGCATCGTCCTGTGCTCGGAAATGGAGCTGGGGCTCTCCGACGACCACACCGGGGTCCTCCTGCTGGAGGACAGCGCCGAGGCCGGCGCCCTCGCAAGGGACCTGGTAGAGATCCCCGAAGATTGCTCGGCAGATGTCGTCTTTGACATTGATATCCTGCCCAACTACGGTCGCTGCCTGTCGATCATCGGTATCGCCAGGGAGGTGGCCGCCCTCACGCGAACCCGCTTCAAGCTCGAGATCAAGGCGGAGCACATCCCCTCGGATCCGGAGGCCTTCAAGGTCAGCATCGAGAACCCGGACCTGTCTCCGCGGTACAGCGGCCTCGTCCTCGATGACGTCAAGGTCGAGCCCTCGCCGAGGTGGATGCAGCGACGCCTGGCCCTCGCCGGGGTGAGCGCGATCAACAACCTGGTCGATGTCACGAATTACGTCATGATCGAGATGGGCCAGCCCATGCACGCCTTTGACCTCGACAAGCTCCCGGCCGAGGAGATCAACGTCCGCGCCGCCCGCAAGGGCGAGACCCTCTACACTCTCGACCAGGAACCCGCAGGTGAGGAAGACGACAGGGAGGCTCCCCGCGAGCTCGATGAATCAACCCTGCTGATCACATCCGGCGACCAGCCAATCGCCGTGGCCGGCGTGATTGGCGGACTGGATTCGGAGATTTCGGAAGACACCGGCAAGGCGCTGCTGGAGTCAGCTAATTTTAACTTCATCTCGATCCGCAAGGCCATGTCGAAGCTCAAGCTGAAGACTGACGCCTCGACTCGATTCAGCAGGCAGGTGGACCCGGCGCAGACCGTCACCGCGATCCAGAGGGCCGTTCACCTGCTACAGGAAATCGGCGGCGCGAAGCCCGCAGGCTCGATCTCCGACTGCTATCCGCAGCCGGCGGAAAATCGCTCGGTCACGATTCAGAACAGCGACATATCGAGGACCCTCGGCGTCGACCTCACGGACGAGGATATCGCCTCCGCTCTCGAGCGTCTTGGCTTCTCGACCGAGACTCCCGGTGAAGGAACGATAGAGATCTCGATTCCGGGCTTCCGGCCTGACGTAAGCCACAGCGCAGACATCGCGGAGGAGGTCATTCGTATCCTCGGATTTGACCGGCTCCAGGGCCGGCTCCTCAACGAGCCCCTGCCCAACCAGCGCCGCAACGAAAGCTGGGAGCTGCGCAAGAAGATCCGCTCGGTGCTGACCGGCTGCGGCCTGAGCGATGTGCTGAACTACTCCCTGACGACCCCTGAAGCCGAGGGCCGGCTGCTGACAGGCGAAACCGGGGTGCGCGAGCAGGCTCCCTATGTACAGGTCATGAACAAGAAGGAGAACCAGGACCGCTCCTCCCTGCGCCGGACGCTGCTCGGCAGCCTGATGGAAAACATTGCCACCAACCACCGTGAGAGAAAGCGAATCGCCCTCTTCGAGATCGGCAAGGTCTACCTTCCCGAGCACTCTCCAGAGAGCGACGGCCCCGGTGACGAGAAGCTCCCTCTCGAGGTTCTGAAGCTCTCCATGGCGCTCAGTGGACCACTGGAGGAACCCTCCTGGAAGGATGCAAAACCCAGGAATTCAGGCTTTCACGACCTCAAGGGCATCACCGAGGTCCTGCTGAAAAAGCTCCATGTGAGGAACATCGGGTTCGAACCTCTGCAGGGTGCTCCCTACCATCCGGGCGTGGCCGCGGCGCTGCTGCTCGATGGAAAGCCCGCCGGGACCATCGGAAAGGTCCACCCGAAGGTCATCGAGGCCTACGACCTCGGCAAGAGAGAGGTCTTCGTCGCGGAATTCGACCACGAATTACTGCTCGCGGCCTCCCAGGCTAACTATCCCTTCCGCGCCTTCTCCTCGCAGCCTGCGATCTACCAGGATCTCGCCCTCGTCGTCGATGACGAGGTGGCAGCCGGGGCCGTCATGACCACGATCCGAGAAGCCGCCGGTAGCCTCCTCACCGACATCAGCCTCTTCGACATCTACCGCGGCGAGCAGCTTGGCGAAGGCAAGAAGAGCCTCGCCTTCCAGCTGACCTTTTGCGCGGCCGATCGGTCCCTCGAAGAGAAGGAGATCAACGATCTGCGCGAGGCGATGCTCGGTCCCCTCGAGGAGAAGCTCGGCGCGAAGATCCGCGCCTGAGGCGGGTTCGCCATTACTTCCTGCGCTTGCCGATGAATTCGAGCGCCCGGCGGGCCTGGGTGTCGCCCGGAGAGAGCTCGAGTACCTTCCTGAACGATTCCTCGGCCCGCCCCCAGTCCTCCAGCTTGATGTAGAGGCCGCCGAGATTGCCGTGGAGATTCAGCAGCGAGGCCTCCGAGCGCGCGTTCTCGAGCCCGGCCTCCAGGTGTCCCCTCGCCGCCTCGAGGCGGCCGAGCTGGAGCTCGATCCCGCCAATAGTTCCCAGGATGCTGGCGCTCGCTGGACTCAACCTCAGCGCCGCGCGCAGATATCCCAGGGCCTGGTCGTATTTTTTCGCGAGGGTGAAGATCTTGCCGAGATTGTCGAGAGCCTCGACGCTGCCGGGGTGAAGCTTCAGCACCCTCTCATAGCAGCCCCTGGCGCGCGCGTAATCCTGCCGGTCATAGGCGAGGTTCCCCAGCGAGCTCCAGATGTCCGAGCGGCGCGGAGCCAGCTCAGCGGCTGCAACGAAGAGCCGCTCGGCGAGAGCCCGGCGGCCGGCTTCCCGCAAGACGATGGCGAAATGCGAAACGATGAGGCCGGCTCCAAAAGTCTTCGAGATCTCTTGCACGGCCAGCTCGAGCTCGCCCTGTCGCCCGAGCTCCTCCAGCGCGATGAGCGTCTCCCTCCAGGCGACAAAATCATTGGGGTCGAGACGAATCGCCTCCCGCAGCTGCTTGAGGCCAGCTTCGGCCCGCCCACCCGCAAGGAGAGCCGCTCCCCGGCCGCGCAGAACGATTGAATTAGGCCGTCTCTCTCCCCCCGGCGCAGGCCGCGGAGCAGGCTGTACCGCCTGGGCCTGCCCCTCCACCACCCGCAGCTCTCCCTGCGAGGGCAAGGCGGTGATGAGCTCGACTCTCCCACACGGCCAACGAACCTCAAGCTTTCGGGGCTTCTCTTCTTTCCCAAGAGCGAAGACGATACGGCGGTCGCATTGCGAGAGGTAGCTCGGCGATGACTTGACGGTCATCCTCCTCAGGCGGCTCACTCCTTCACCGCCCGAATGGAACGTTACCTCGGCTCCGATGGCGTCCCGGTTGCTCTCGGACCCCTGCAGGGTAATACGCAGAAAGTGGCCCGGGCGGACTGAATCATTGCGCAGCAGGACCGCCCCGCCCTGGTTCTCCGTGACCAGGAGATCCTGGTCTCCATCTTCATCGAAATCCCCGTGGGCCAGGGCCCGGCCAATGATTTTGAGGTCAAGAAATCCTGTGGATTCACCACCGCTCCTCAGCTCACGAAAGCTCCCCCCGGGAAGACCTCTGAAGACCTGCAGCGGCTGGCGATAGCGGGCGCCCGAGATGTTCTCGACATCAAAGACATGGCCGTTCGCGGTGACGATATCCTGTTCGCCATCGAGATCGAGATCGCAGAAGACCAGGCCGAAGGTGACCCTCGGCATGCTCTCCCGCCCGATTCCAAGCCCGATGCTCCGCTCGACAAAATAGTCACGGTCCTCCTGTACGTGGAGGGTCGTCGGCTCGTCGGAGAAATTGCCGATCCCCACGACCAGTCTTCCCGAGCTCGGCTCCGCCGCGAATTCCCCAGCGAAGGTCCAGGCCGTATCGATCCCCATCCCCGCCAGCGAGGCGCCGGCCCCGTCCGTCGCGAAACCGGAGTCCACCCCGTGATCGCTGAAGGTTCCATCCTGCCCGTTCAGGAGCAGGAAGTTCGGTACCGAGTCATTCGCGACGAGCAGGTCCGGCCAGCCGTCACGGTTGCAGTCCTCAACCGCGACCCCCAGGGTCTTGCCGAGCAGCTTGTCGAGCCCCGCCTGCTTCGTTACCTCGCTGAAGCCCCCCCGCCCATCTCCGCGGAAAAGCTGCGGGGAGCTCGCCTTGAACATCGCGACCGGGCAATATTTTTTCTCCGCCGTTCCGAAATCGCACTCGAGCCCGGACTCGTATTCCGGTTTCCAGTCGACGTAGTTGCCGACGAAGAGATCCAGCTTGCCATCACGGTCGTAATCGAAGAACGCCGCGGCGCAGACCCAGCCGCGCAGAGCGGCGAGACCGCTCGCCGCGCTCGTCTCCGTAAAATTTCCGGCCCCGTCGTTGAGCAGAAACATCGATTCGCGCAGGCCGTAGATGAGAACGTCCTGGTCGCCATCGTTGTCGATGTCAGCCGAGCTGAACCCCATGGCGTAGAAGGCGCGCTTGAGCCCCAGCCGGGAGCTGACGTCTTCAAACCGGCCATCTCCTCTGTTTCGGTAGAGAACAGGCCGAATCGACTCATCCAATGGGGACCCGAGCAGGTTGCCGTTCACCAGCAGCATGTCAAGCAGCCCATCCCCATCATGGTCAAACCAGCCGGCTCCCGGGCCGAAGGTCTCGGGGTTGAACATCTTCCCGCGAGCTCCGGCCTCATGACGAAACTCGATTCCCGCCGCAAGGGTTATGTCGCTGAAGAGGATCTCCCGCGCGAGATTCAGCGATGCCTCCTGCCGCTGCCGGCTCAGAAGGTACGCGACCGCGGCAGCCAGAACGACCACGCTGGTCATGATTACAGCCCTCGACTTCATCAGGAGGAAGGATAACACGAATTGTCACGGCTCCCCTTCTATTCCGCCGGAACCAGGCGGCCCCCGCTCTTGCTTGGCTCTTTTATTTCAGACGCTGAAATGGCACCATCTCGATACGGAAAAAGGAAACCGCAGTCGTGGAGAAGATCCCGTGACAAGAACGCTCTCACTCGTAACCCTCGTCTGCTGCCTGGCGACCGGATCACCGGCGCTGGCCGACAACTGGCCTGCCTGGCGCGGGCCCACGGGACAGGGAATCTGCAAAGAAACCGACCTGCCGCTCAGCTGGAGCGCGGCGGAGAACGTCAGGTGGAAGCTTCCTCTTCCCGGCCCGGGCAACTCGACTCCCATTGTCTGGGAAGACAAGGTGTTCCTTACCCAGGCGACCGATGGCGGCGGTAAGCGCTGGACCTGGTGCATCGACGGTAAGACGGGAAAGGTCGCCTGGAAGAAAATGATTCCCTACGGCGGCAGCGAGCCAACCCATGCGACCAACCCCTTCTGCTCGGCCTCACCCGTTACAGACGGAGAGCGAGTGATCGTCTCGCATGGATCAGCGGGGCTGGTCTGCTACGACCTCGCGGGCAAAGAGCTCTGGCTGCGGGACCTCGGCGAATTTCGCCATATCTGGGGAAACGCCAACACCCCGGTGATCTCCGGCGGATTCTGCTACATCAACTGCGGCCCCGGCATTCGCACCCAGCTGCTATGCCTCGACAAGAAGACAGGCAAGGAGGTCTGGAAGATTCCCATCCCGGGAGGACACGAGGGTCTCGGCGGCCGGGAGAACTGGACCGGCTCCTGGAGCACCCCACTGGTGCTTGAGAACAAGCTGCTCGTGAGCTACCCGGGACGTCTCATCGCGTTCGAGGCCGGCAGCGGCAAGGAGCTCTGGAGCTGTTCAGGCCTGGGCAAGCTGGTGTACACCTCGCCGCTCGCCCGGGAAGGCGTAGCCGTTTCCATGTCCGGCTTCATGGGTCCGCCGCTGGCCGTGCGCCTGGGCGGCAAGGGTGAGGTGACCGAGAGCCGACGGCTCTGGAGGCAGGAACGCGCCCAGCAGAGAATCGGCTCCGGGGTGATCCACGAGAGTCATATCTACATCCTCAACGATCCCGGGGTCCTCGAATGCATCCGGCTGAAGACCGGCGAGAGTGTCTGGAAAAAGAGGCTGGCGGGAAAGTCCTGGAGCTCCGTGGTTCTCAGCGGCGACCGTCTCTACACCGCAGATGATGGGGGAAGCTGCTTCGTGGTGAAGGCCTCTCCCAGCTTCAAGATCCTCGCCCGAAACGAGCTGGGCGAGCGGATCCGGGCCTCCATCTCCATCTCCAATGGCGGGCTCTTCATCAGGTCCTACAAGCATTTATGGTGCATCTCAAAGCCATGAGCCCGGAAGAAAGCGTAAGCTTCCCATGAGCCACCGTATCTTTATCTACGAAGACACCTGCGGAGGCGGCTGCGAAGATCCCCTGCCGCTGCAATTGCGCGGTGAGGGAATGGCGATGCTCCGCGCCCTCTGCGAAGATTTCACGGAGCTCGACGACGTAGAGCTCATCACGACCCTCGATGAGCGAATGGATCCCGGCGGCCTGCCGCTCGAGCCCATCCCCATCGCCTCCCCCGGCGAGCTTGCCGAAAGCTTTGATGACCTTGCCGCCCAATGCGATCTCAGCCTCATCCTCGCTCCTGAGCTCGGAGGAAGACTTGCCGGGCTCTCCAGGCGGGTCACCTCCCTGGGAGGAAGGCTCCATGGCGGGGATATCAAATTGATCGAGACGGCCTCCGACAAGCTCAGGCTCTACCGGCACCTGGAGACGGCCGGCATCCCGACGCTACCCTGCAGAGAGCTCGAGCCCGGCAGAAGCTCTCGCGAGACTGTCGTTCTCAAGCCGCGCTTCGGAGCCGGCTCCCTTGAGATCTCGACCCTCGCCCCGGGGCGTCCGGAGCAGACCGGCCGCGAAGAGCTGGTCGCCACCCCCCTCCTCGAGGGGATGGCGGCGAGCGTGCTCTGTATCGCCGGCGGCGGTACGATCATTCCGCTGCAACCCTGCCGACAGCGTCTCTCCGATGACGGAGGGTTCAGCTACCTCGGAGGCAGCGTCCCCCTGCCCGGACCGAGTCTTGCGGAACGCGCCAGCGAGCTCTCCGTCGACGCCGTCGCCAGCTTCCCGAATGCCAGGGGCTTCATCGGAGTCGACCTGGTCCTCGGCGAAAAGGCCGGAGACGACCGGGTCATCGAGATCAACCCGCGCCCGACGACCTCCTACTGCGCCCTGCGAAGGCGAAGCTCCGTCAACCTCGCCCGGCTCAGTCTCGACCTGCTGGCTCACCGCGAGCCCGAGCTGCCGGAGTGGCCCGCCAAGCCGGAACTCTTCGACAGCGAAGGAAACGCAGGAGGGTGGCCCGGGGCCCGGGCAGGCACGGCTCCCGATATGGAGAGGGCCTCTTGAGCGCCGCCGGGATCGACATTGGAGGCGCGAACCTGAAGGGAGCCCGCGACGATGGCCTGGTCGTGACCAGGCCCTTCCCCCTCTGGCGCGAACGTGATGGCCTGGCGCGGGCGGTCGAAGAGCTGCTCGCCTCACTCCAGCCATTTGACCGGCTGGCGGTCACCATGACCGGCGAGCTCTGTGATTGCTATGCCGACAAGGAGGAGGGCGTACTCCACATCCTCGCCTCTGTCGAAGAGGCCGCCGAGACAGCCCCGAGCGTATGGCTCATCGACGGAGGACTCTCTTCCATCGAGATGGCCCGCTCAGAGCCGCTCAGAGCCGCTGCGGCCAACTGGCACGCGCTGGCGACCTGGGCGGGCGGCCTTGAAGACAACGGGGATTCCCTGCTCGTTGACGTCGGCTCGACTACAACCGATATCATCCGGCTCGTGACCGCGGGGCCGAGCTGCGGGGGCCTGACCGATACCGAGCGTCTCCGCTGCGGCGAGCTGGTCTACACGGGAGTTCGACGGACCCCTGTCTGCGCCATCCTCGAAGAAGCCGATCTCGGGGGGAAAGCCAGCCCCCTGGCCGCCGAGCACTTTGCTACCACCCTCGACATCTGGCTCCTCCTCGACGAGATCAGCGAAGATCCAGCCTGTCTGTCTACCGCCGACGGCCGGCCCGCCACACGCCGGCTCTCTCAAAACCGGCTCGCCCGCATGCTCTGCCTCGACCCGAGCGAGCTCGGAGAAAAAGATGCGCTCGCCCTGGCGGAACAGGTCGCCTGCGCCCAGGAGGACAAGATCTGCCGGGCGATCGGCCGGCTCATCGAGAAGCAAAAGCCCGCCGGCGCCTTCATCTCCGGCGAAGGAGAATTCCTCGCGCTCAGGGCGCTGCGGTCCCTGGGGCTGGAAGATGACCGGATCACCTCGATGGGCGGGCTCTACGACCCAGCTATCTCCGAGGCGGCCTGCGCCTTCGCGCTGGCCCGGCTCGCGCAGGAAACCTGAGAGATATCAGAAGCTTCGGCCGACCGCCAGCATCTCATCGGCATCGAGAACCCGGTCGTTCGAATCGAAGAGGCTCGATACGCAGGACCGGTGAATCTTCATCTTGATACCACCGACGCCGATCGCTCCATAGCAGATCACGCCATCGATCTCTTCACCCGAGACCGCCCCTCCCACTCCCTCGATCCCCTCGGGCGGAACCGCGTTGAGGTCGATGGCGACCTGCAGGCTCGAGCAGGCCTTGCGGGCCTCCTCGCCCAGGAGACAAACACCCGGACCACCGGTGGCGATGACCAGCTCGGCGCCATCCATGGCCGCGGCAAGCTCGGAGGCCTCCCCCGTGGCCGCGCCGGTGATAGACTGAGAGCCCTCGACCGCGGCGCTGATCTCCCCGGCCACCTCTTCCGCCCTTTCCCGCGAGCGGGAGCCGACCACCACGTTCGCCCCGGATGAAGCGAGCAGGCGAACGACCCGGCGTCCAACGGGACCAGTGGCGCCCAGGACCACGGCAGATTTTCCGGCCAGCGGCTCATCTCCCGTGCCGAAATGACGCATCGCGGCGACCACGGCCGCGGCGGCCGTGGTGTTGGCGCCGCTCGAATCGAGCATGACCGACACCCGGTGATTGCCGAAGAAGGTGTTCACGATCTTGTCCATGACCTCCTCGCCCGCGGCGACCTTGCTGCCGCCGACGAAGATCGCCGTCGAAGAGAGGTGCTTGGCCGGCCTGGTGAAGATCGCCCCGTAGACGATGTCGACGACGTTCTCTGGTGTCACGTCGGCATGACACAGCAGCACGTCAACATCAGAGTCCACCGCCACCACGCTGTCAAAGGAGCTGGCGCGGGAGTCGGTATCGAGCTGGAGTAATATCTTGCGTTTCTCTGCCATCGAACCTGCTCAAGAAAAGAAACTCCCCGGCGGAGGCCGCTTCTGCGGCAACCGCCCGGGAGTCTTGCTGAAGAGAGCCTTCTGAAAAGCTCCCGTTAAACTCAGCTCAGCTATTCGGCTTCGGTTTCTCCTGCTTCACCACCATCCTCGGCTGGGACTTCAGCGGCCGCGGGGGCAAGGCCGGCAAAAGGGTGCACAGCCGTTTCCCTGGCAGCGACAACCTCTTCGACGCTCGGGGAGCCGTTCATCGCGTTGGCGATGGCATCCTTGGTAGCCTGGTAGTTGTACTCGTAGATCTTGGCATCCTCGGCGGCGTCCCAGTGAATGAACACGCCGCAGACGATACAGAGATCTTCGGCCTGGTCAGCGGGAATCACGCCATCGGCGACGGAGTCCGCAACGGCTTTGGCGACCGCGTACTGGGCGGGGCCAAACATCTGAACAGCCTGGGTCGCACCCTTGATCGTGACCTTGGTGATCATGACCGTGGCGGGCTTGACGGCGGTATTCGGAGTCAGAACCGCAAGAAGGTTCGAGTGACCGGCACTCTGGTTGGCCAGGGCATTGGCGAAAGCCACACCGACAGGACCATCTTTTGAACCGATAAGAAGATCGATATGGGCAATCTCATTGCCATCACCGACCAACGCTTCACCAACAAACATGGACATAAGACCCTCCTGGGAAACTATGATAAATCTTCAGACGAGTTGTTTCAGACTCTGTACGAATCAGGGTTTCTACCAGAAAATTGGTCTCTATGGCAACGCTTTATAACGCCGAAGAAGCGGATGTGATCTGCGCCGGGGCCAGCGCGAGAAGCCTGGCGTTCTCGTGCCTGCGCGCAGGACTGAGGCCTG
>CAUZHA010000105.1:0-15870 GCA_963579555.1 Planctomycetes bacterium UBA1146 | reverse complement strand
TTCGCACCGTCACCAAAGACGTGCCAGGGCCCCTTCACCGCGACATCAAGAACCAGCATTTCAGGCGAACCGGCAGCCTTCAGCGATACGACCGGCTCGGCTCGGGCTGGTTTCTTGCCCCTGGCGGGAAGAATGCCGAGACGAGGTGAGCTCGCGATCGAGGGAGGAGCGCCCTTCTTTCCTTCCAGCAGGCGACCGACCCAGTCGTCGACCGCCGCGCTGCGCAGGTTCACGGCCTGGATAACGCCATCACGGTCAAGCAGGAAGCTTGCCGGAATGCTGTGGACGTCAAAAAGTACCGCGAGTTCGTTCTTCCACTTGCCTCCATCGAAGAAGTGAAGCCACTCCATGCCGGCATCAGCGATCTTCTTCTCGAACCTCGCCTTGTCGTCATCGAGGCTGATGGCGAAAATCTCGAAGCCCTTCTCCCTGTATTTCTCATAGGTCTTTTTCAGATGGGGAAGCTCGGCCACGCAGGGGGCGCACCAGGTTGCCCAGAAATCGACCAGAACCACCTTGCCGGCGAAGCCGGCGGGAGTCACGGTCTTGCCGCTTCGATGCTCCTTCACCTCGAAGTGCTTGAGCTTTCCACCAACGACCCGGAGCTTCTTGAAAACCGATTTCAACCGCGGAAGCATCCGGCTCTTGCCGGCCGCCGCCATCGATTCCTCCACCTCATCCATAAAGCGGCGAGCCTCATCGATCTTACCCGTCCGCGCAAGCGCAGAGGCCAGCTCACGGGCATAGCCCTCGGGCTGGTCGGGGTATTTTTTCTGGATCGCCCGCAACTTCGGAAGCGCCTTCTCAGCCTGCCCGGAGAACAGGTAGGCTGCTCCCTCTCGGACCCTGGCGATCCTCGCGAAGTCGCTCTCCGGCCAGGCCTCCAGGAACTCGCCATAGACCGGCGCGGCCTCGGCATAGCGGTGCATTCCCCAGAGACTGATCGCCTTGAGATAGAGCGCCTTCTCCCGCAGCGGCGAGGTCTTGAACTGGCCAAGAAAGAGATCGACCTTCCTGAGTCCATCGTCATTGCCCTTGCAGAAGATCAGGTTGCCTCTCCTGCGGACGCCGAGGAGCTCGTCAATCTCATGCATCGCCAGCTGGTCGTCGGTCAGCTCCTCAGGTACCGAAGGCGCCTCCTTCCCAGAGAGCAGCTCCTCCACCCGGCGATCAAGCGCCTCTCCCCTCAGCTTGCTGTAGCGCGCCCGGCCTTCCCGGTCGAGCAGAAAGGTGAAGGGAATGCTGCGAATATTGTTCAGAACTCCCGGCCCGTTCTTCCAGCCAAGGCCGTCGTAGAGCTGGGGCCAGTCCATCCCCTGCTTCTTCATGAAAGCGCGGATCTTCTCCTCGTCACCGGCCCTGTCAAGGCACACGCCAAGAATGGCAAAACCCTTGTCCTTGTATTTTTCATAGGTCGCGACCACGTTGGGCATCTCACGCACGCAGGGGCCGCACCAGGTAGCCCAGAAATCAATCAGCAGGACCTTGCCGCGGAAGTCCCTGACGGAGGCCTCCTTGCCATCGAGGGTCCTGCCGGAAAATTCCACAAAACGAATCTCTCCGGTCGAGGCGGGCCTGGCCGAGCCAGGGGCTTCGCGCCCGCGAAGCTGACGATCAGCCTCGGGCCTGCGAGGCTCGGCCGAGTAGAGGTACTTGAGAAGTTTTCCTTTCATGGCGCCGTCCATGCTCTCGTCCGCCATGGCCAGGGCTACCAGCTCCGTCAGCAGCTTGACGTCCGCGGGATCCTCGCTCGCAGCGAGCCTGGAACCGAAGCTTGAATACGTCCCGTAGGCCCCCCGCTCACCATGACGCGCAAGCGTCGGCAGGAGAGCCTTGGCCCTCGCATGATCTTTCTTATCGAGGGCCTGCCCGACAGCGATCGGCAGGATCCTGTCAATCCAGCCGCCGTATTTCTTTCCCGCGTCTGCAGGCAGGCCTCCATGCCGAATGATGTGCTCCGCGAGACAAGTGACGGCGGGGACGGGGTTCGCGCTCGGCCCCTCGTCCTTCTTGACGACAAGGTACAAGGCGAAGGCCTTCACGTAGGCGTCCTTTCCAAGATCGAGCTCCGTAGCCTCGAGCCTCTTCAGCCAGGACCTGACCCGCGTCATCCGATCCGCGGGCTTGTTTTTTTTCAGGCGCGCGATGACCACGAGGGAGTCAAGCTCCTCGACCGCCGCCGCCGGGCTCCAGTCTTCGGCTCCCTGGAGGGAAACCGAAGCCAGCCCCGGTTGAAGAATGAGAAAAGAAAACAGGTAAACAGGAAAATTTCTCATGCGCATCTTGAATAGACCTTTGCTGTGAACCATCCCGGGCTCAACCATGCGAACCGCCAGGGAAGAGGAGGGTTTCTTTGCTGGATCCAGATTGATCCGGTAGAGAGCTATTATAAAGAGAAAAAAGAAGGGCCGGCTGAGTGTTTGGGTCGAAATGGTAGGGTTGGTGCTGAAGGAATTCAGCCGGCCCGTGGATTGCATCACTGCACCACAATGATGCCCGCGAGGAAGACTATTTATTCAATAGGTATGAATCTTCGGGTTTTCTCCGTTCTAGCCGCCGCGGACCGGTCTCTCTACGGGACCGATCACGCCTTCATCAGGGCGCTCGACGGGACCAATAACTCCCGGCTCCGGTACCTCTACCGGACCAGGCTCCGCATCTTCCCTGCCCCGAACCCCGCAAAGACTGAAAACGGGTCCGGTCAGGACATTGACATCACGACAGGTCAACTCGCAATCGCGACAGAGCGAGAGCATAAAGGTCCCGCACCAGCCATCTCCGAGAGAGGCCAGCAGGCGCCCATTGCGACCGGGATCGAGATTCAGCAGTCGACCGTTCCTGGCCCGGATCTGGTAACAGGCACCCCTCTCGCTGACCACGAGACAGCCATCCTGGCGCAGTTCGCAGTCGCCGGGGAGGATATCGGGGCCGCAATCGACATGGGCATCTTCACAGGACTCGATCGAGTCATAGAGGTCTTCGCAATCGCCCCCGGCGCAATCGCAGCCGCTGAGCGTGCGGCAGCTCCTGCCGTCCCAGTAGTAGCCGAGAATGGCGGCGCAGAGGCCTTCAGAATCAACCTCCATGGGCTCACAGGAGACCGGCCCGGGCTCGACATCGACACATTCGACGTGGGCAGCCTCGCAGGACTCGACGCTGTCGTAGAGCTCTCCGCAATCATCGCCGGCGCAATCGCAGCCGCCGAGGGAACGGCAGCTCTCGCCGTCCCAGTAAAAACCGAGCAGCATCCTGCACAGACCGACACCCTCGACGTCCATGGCCTCACAGGAACCATCGACGGGACCGGAATCCGGACAGCCTGAGCTCTCGCAGCCCAGAACGAGCTTCGTTGAGCCGCATTCTGGGAAGGGAGCGGGGACCGGGTCTCCGCCGAGAAAGAGAAAGTTCAAAAGATAGACGCCATCGGAGAGATCAACCGTCCCCCCCGTGGCCGCATCCGCGTTCACATCCGCCGCCTCGGCGCAGGGCAATGGGGCGCCCCCGAGGAAGAGATTGTTGAGAATGTACACCGCGTCGGTGAGATTGACTTCGAGATCCAGGTTGGCATCACCCCTCAGAAAAGAGGTCCCGTCCTGTGCTCTTGCCCCCGTTGCAACCAGAATGATTACCAGGAAGACTGACTTGCGCATAGATATACTCCTATCGCTATTTCTTCCAAGCCCGACGTCTATGTCCCGAATCGACAGTCCGTGCCCCAGCAGGACCATCGCATCCTTCTATAGTCAAATGTACCAGCCAATCCGGAAATTCGTGCAGAATCTCGAGATTTCTAAAAATAGTCCGACCCGGACTCCAGGGGGTCGACGCCCTGCAGGTTCCGGAAATCTCTCAGTCGATGTCGGTATCGGCGAGAAACAGCGGCACCGGTACACCAACGGCGTGCGCGAGAGCGCGCAGGAGCTCCGCCTCCTCGACCTCGATGGTATCATCTGCGAGAACACAATGGGAGGCGGCGCTGAGAAGCGCCTCGCGGATCCTGACGGACGACCGCGCCAGCCGACCGATCGATGTTCTCAACTCGCCCACCGGGATGCCCTCCGTCTCGTATCGCAGCTTGACCCGTCCCGCGAGCAGGCTTCGGGCCATCTCAAAGGACAAGGTTCGTTGGCCGGGGTCGGAATGCCCGGCCGTCGCCAGCACTGAGAGAACGCACGAGAAATCCCCGGCCATCTCGTCAAAATTCTTATAACGCTTCTTGTTCTTCCGGCGCAGGCGACCGTTGCCGTAGAGGCAGAACTCGATCATCGTGATGTAGCAGAACTCCCTGAGATCGACCTCGTTGTCGAGCTTGACGATCCGTTCGATCCGCCCGGTGAATTCCCGGGCCTGGTCGCTGGTCAGATTCCGCAGGGCGGGCGCGCACATCTCGAGCAAAGGAAGCCGGGCATGGGCAGCCAGGCCGGGCATCAACTTTTCGAGGCGATACAGCTCCCCCAGTTCGTCCTGGCCGAGAATCCCCGGGAGACCCGTCCTGGCCAACTTCCGACGCTCCTTCTTGTTCTCCGGAAGAATCAGGAGATACACCAGGGCGCTCGCGCTGAGGGGATGCTGGGCCGCCTCGGCGAGGCCGGCTGGAAGCGAGGCGACGATGTGGATGGCCTTCTCAACCCCGGCCTTGGTCACCGAGCCGGTGCTGGCGATGACATCAGCAGCGCTCGTCCTGATCGTCCCCCCGGCCAGGCCTGCCACGCCGGCCGCCAAGGGCGCTCCCAGGGTCGCGCCTCCCGGGCCTATGGCTTCAAGCGGAGTATTCTCGATCCGCGAGATTCGCTCGGGCAGGGGCGGATGCGTCGCGAAACTGAAAAAACCACTGATGGTGCTGCTGAAGCACATATGCGAAATCTCCGAGGCTCTCTTGGTCTCGAGCTCCCCATCAGCGTAGCCTCCTATCTGACGCAGGGCGCCGCCGATCCCGCCGGGATTGCGGGTAAATTGAACCGCTGAAGCATCGGCGAGAAACTCCCGCTGACGCGACACCGCCGCCTTGATGAGAGAACCGAAAAAATACCCGATATAGCCGACCAGGAAGAGGGCCAGCCCGATAGCCAGCAGGGCGCCAGCACCACCACCACCCTCCTTGTTTCGGCTCCCTCTCCGGCCGCCGCCTGATCTCGCGCCAACCTCGAGCAAGATCCTGCCAATGATGGCAATAAAGAGAATGCCCGCGAGCACGCCAATCAGTCGAATATTGAGGCTCATATCGCCATTGAGGATATGGCTGAATTCATGGGCGACCACGCCCTGCAGCTCGTCCCGATTCAACGAATCGATGCAGCCCCGGGTCACCGCGACCGCGGCGTCCTGAACGGTGTAGCCTGCCGCGAAGGCGTTGATGTTGATCTCATCCTGCATGATGTAGATCGCCGGGACAGGAACCCCGGAGGCGATCGCCATCTCCTCCACCACGTTGATGTACTTACGCTCCTGGGGATCGCTGGTGGCGGGATTGACCCTGACCGCGCCGACCATCTCGGCCACCGCGGAGCCTCCATCTGAAAGGCTGACAATTTTGATGAGGCAGGCCAGGCCGCTGCAGAGAAGCGTTCCGCCCACCACATAGATCAGGGTCATCGGCTGCCAGAGCCCGATTTCCCGGTAGCCATCCGTATTTGAAGAGCTCTCTCCGGCGGACTTGAAGACAAGAAAATAGGCGAAGAAAAAATACAGGAGCGCGATGATGGCCCCGACGGCCAGCGCGAAGAGGATGACCAGGCGCCCGGTAGAACGCCTCGCCTTCTCCTGATGCTCGAAGAAGTTCATCGCCATGACTGAAAGGCTCCGCTTAGAATTCGACCTTGGGAGCCTCGCGCCCGCCCGGCTCGAATCGGATATCCAGCTGTCCTACCTCGGTGAAACCGAACATGCCGGCAAACATGACCGCGGGAAAACTCTCCCGGGCTATGTTGAAGGTCATAACGGCATCGTTGTAGGCCTGGCGTGAAAAGGCGACCTTGTTCTCCGTCGAGCTCAACTCCTCCATGAGCTTCTCCATCGAGGTGTTGGCCTTGAGGTCGGGATAAGCCTCGACAACCACGTTGAGCTTGCCGAGCGCCCCGAGAAGTCCAGCCTCCGCATCCCCGAGGGCCTGCATGGCGCCCGGGTCGCCGATCTTTCCACCGGCGGACTCAAGCGCCGACAGCGCGGTGTTGCGGGCCTTGACCACCGCGTCGAGAGTTTCCTTCTCGTGCTTGGCGTAGCCCTTGGCGGTCTCGACCAGGTTGGGTATCAGGTCGTAGCGGCGCTTCAGCTGGACATCAATCTGCGCGAAGGCGTTCTCATACTGGTTCTTACCCCGCACCAACCGGTTGTAGATACCGACCATCATCATGATCAGTATAAGGAGAACCACACCGATAATTCCGAGAGCAAGCCAGGACATTGTAAACATCTCCTTTAACCTTGATTGGAACCAACAGGGAGAACTTGAACTCCCGGGAGCGACAACAGCCTATTCAACCCACCCATGGGCGTCCCGGACATCCATCATCGCCTTGAGGATGGTATTCCAGGTCTCGGGCTGCTCCAGCGTGGCGTTCGGGAACATGCAGCCATCCCAGCAGATATGTCTGATGCCGCGGGCGGGCGCGTCCTTGAGCCAGTAGCCGGAACAATCGGTAATGTCGAGCTTGCCGTTGGGATCATCCGCCGGGCAGTGTTTCCCGGTCTTGTCATGCGAACCCCCGCCGTGCACTTCGCCATCGTTCTGCGCGACATGGAAATCGATCGTCCAGGGGCGCAGCTTGTCGGTCATTTCCCCATAGGCCGCCTGAAACTCCTCGGCTGAATAGCCATCCTGCAGGAGCGCGTGCTCGGGCGCGTTGTAGCCCATGGTGTAGAGATAGGTGTGGGCCAGGTCGGCCTGGAAGCCGAGCGTCTCGGGCATTCCCACTCCCTCGAGGACGTCCAGCATATCCTTCCAGCTGTGCATTCCGGCCCAGCAGATCTCGCCCTCGGCGGCCAGGCGCTCGCCATGGTCGGCGGCGATTTTCGCCGCCTCCGTAAAGGTCTCGACAATCCGGGCGGTATGAATGCCTGGGTTCTCGCGCCACTGTTCGACACCGAACTCTGCGGAATCGATGCGAATCACGCCGCCTTTGCGAACACCGTGCTCATTGAAGACCCCGGCGATACGGCAGGCCATCTTCACGGCGTCCAGGAACTTCCCCTGCTGCTCGTCATCTCCCATGGCCGAGTCTCCCACTGTCCCGGGCCAGACTGGCGCGACCAGCGAGCCAACGTCGAAACCCTTGCCGGCGATCAGGTCGGCGATCTCTTTCAGTTCATCGTCGCTGGCTTCAGGATTCGTATGCGGAAGAAATAGAAAATAATCAATGCCCTCGAATTTCTGCCCGTCCACCTCGGCAGCGGCGGTGAGATCGAGCATGTGCTCGAGACTGATCGGGGGCTCCTGTCCTTCCTTGTCCCCCTTCTCGACGAGTCCGGGCCACATGGCATTGTGAAGCCTGGGGAAATTGTTCTGGCTCATTTCGCTACTCTCCTACCGTTAATGATCTTTTGTGAGCGAACATTGTAAGCATCTCGCTGTTTACTTCCTCCCCCTTTTTTTCCTTCGAATCCAACAAAAGCGGGTAAGGCTCGGGGTGAATTACGGGTCATTGTTTGCCTTCACCTCTCATCCTGGAGTAAAAATGAGATGTCGGATCTGGCTATGGCCATTCTTCCGTTGTGCCTTATGCTGACAATTACCTCCAGGAAACAACAGGAGAGCATTCCATGCCTGATTTCAACCGCCGACAGATGATCCAGCGCAGCTTCTGCGGACTCGCCGCAGGCGCCTTCGGGACTCTCACCCTCGACGCAAAGGCTACTCCAACGCCCGAAACTCCCGATGTGCACGACTACGAGTCCTTCCTCGACAAGAAGGGGATTCCCCAGGTCGCCCCCGCGGGAAAATGGGAGTCATCCTTCAAGGACATCCTCGGCCCCTTCTACGTACCCGGAGCTCCCTTCAGGGGCAAGGTCACCGCCCCGCTGGCTGAAGGCGATGCGCTGGTCATCCGCGGAAGGATCTGGGGCTTTGACACCAAGAAACCCGTCAGCAGCGCGGTTCTCGACATCTGGCAGGCTGACGCCCACGGCCAATACGACATGAACAACCCGAATAACCCACCGGCCTGGAAAGACTTCAAGAACCGGATCCGCCTCGTAGTCGATGAGACCGGCTATTACGAATACGAAACCATCAAGCCGGCGGCCTATGGTATTGGAGGTGGCCAGTCACGCCCCTCCCATATCCACTACATGGTCCAGGCGCCGGACTACAAGAAGCTCATCACCCAGCTCTACTTCAAGGGCGATCCCTACATCAAGACGGACTCTTTCGGCACCAAAGGCGCCGCCAACTCGAACCTGGTCATCCAGACTGAAAAGGTCAAGGTCAAAGGCGGCAGCTACCTGTTGGGGACCTTCGACATCGTCCTCGCATAGACAACCCCATCTCTCTGCTAAGCCTGCCCGAACTGGCTGCTCAGGCAATGAGCCCGAACTGGGCCTGGCCTTTTTTGCCGCCTGACTTGAAGGGGCGGCCCGAGGGCGAGAAGAAGGTCTCGTTCCAGGGCAGGCCCGCGAGATGGGCGATGGTGGCGCACCAGTCCGGGGTGCTGACCTCGTTCTCGGCGACCTCGCCGCCGGCATCGTCCTTAGCCCCGAAGACGGTACCCGTCTTGACCCCTGCTCCGGCGAGCAGGCAGCTGAAGGCCTGCGGCCAGTGGTTGCGGCCAAGGTTCTCGGAGATCACCGGGGTGCGGCCGAACTCCGTGGTCAGCACCACGAGGGTCTCATCGAGCAGGCCGGACTTATCGAGATCCTCCAGCAGCGCGCTGAGAGCCTCATCCACTTCCTGTGACTTCTTCGGGAAGTTCCTCTCCTCGTAGATCGCGTTGTGGTTATCCCAACCACCGGAGTTGACCTCAACATGCCTGACGCCGCGCTCGACGAGGCGCTTGGCCAGCAGCAAGCCCTGGCCGACATTGTTCTCGCCGTAGGCTTCCCGTTTCCACTCAGGCTCTTTGGTGAGATCAAAGGCAACGAGATCTTTACCCTTCATCATCGCCAGGGCATCGTCGTAGAGAGGAGACACTGTCTGCACCTCATCATTGAGGAAGCGACCGCGGAAGTTCTCGCCGAGAACTCTGGACAGGTTGACCCGCTTCAGCAACCGGGCTGAATCGACTCCATGCCAGGACTTCGAATTCTTGAGGCCTTCCTGGGCGCTGCCGATCGGCAAAGGCGCGTGCTTCGGATGCATCCAGCCCGCGTTGGGATGGTTGCTGGGAGGATTGATGATGAAGTTGGCCGGCAGAGCCGAGGCCGACTTCTTGCCGCCCTCATCGCAATAGCTCAGCCAGGCTCCGAGATGAGGATGCTTATCCGCTCCGCGCAATTCGTAGGCGGTGCGAACGTAGTACTGCCCCTTGGCATGGGCTCCGATGCGGCTCTTGCGGGAATTGCAGATGGCGATCTTGTCCATGTGGCCTGCAAGCTTCGGAAACCAGTTGGCAATGCGGATGCCGTCGACGTTGGTATCGATTGCGCGGGTCTGGCCGCGTGCCTTTTCAGCTAAATCCGGCCGGGGATCAAAGCTGTCCATATGGCTGAAACCGCCTGAAAGCATGAGGTAGATGACATGCTTGGCCTTGCCGAAGCCGGGCATCTTGGCCGGGTCGGAACCATCGTCATCGCGCGGAGCGGCGAGAAGAGAGCCGGAGCCGCCAGGCAATGAGCCCGAAGCGCCGGCGAGAGCCATCACGGAAAGGAAATCACGGCGTGCGAGCGATTCGAAATGTTCACCGGAATTGCAGTTGTTCTTTTTCATGTTTTTCATATCCGTTCCTGTTTTTATCCCGGCCAGTGCCGGGCTTGTCTTCAAGTTGTTGCCGGAATTTGCTACTGGACGAAACGAAACTCCTCGGTATTGACCAGGGCCCAGAACACATCGGCCAGCCCCTTCTTATCAGCCGGGTCGGCGACAGCGATAATATCCGCCAGCTCATCAGCACTGGGTCGTCTCGAAAGAACTCCCAGGTAGAGAAGCTCAATTCGTTTCCGGCTGTCCTCTTCAGCCAGGAGGCTGTTCCAGAGAACAGCTCCCCTGCGGGACTGCCTCCCTTTCCTGCCCTCGTAGCTCTCACTGAGAAGGTAGCGGCCGACAAAGCCGTTCATCAGGGTCAGGTTCTGCGGGACGTTCGACAGGCGGTTCGAATTCTCGATCTGCTCCCTGTCGGACTGCCCGAACGCGCGCAGAAAGTGCCCCGCCCGCATGGGCTGGTAGAGCTCAGAGGCCCTCGCCAGGCTCTGGCTGTAGCCCGCATGGATCGCGCTGCCCTCGAAGGCGCCTGCCCTGGAGGTTGAATATTTCTTGCTGCCCTTGGCCTTCTCGCCCCTGTCTTTCTTCAGCCCCGCGCCGGCAAGCGATTCTTCTTTGATGATGTCCTTGCAGAATTCATAAAGTTCAGCTGGCGGCAACTTGTCGGCAGCTTTGAACAGCTCCGCATTACCGTAGCGGAAGTACTTTTTCCTGCGATCAACCTCGGGGACGATCATCGTCATGAGCGAATCCCAGATCTGCTCGGCGCTCATTCGTTTAAGGAGAGGGCCGGGATAATAATACGGCCACCCGGGGCTCGACTTGTCCTTGTCGGAAGGCGACGGAGCCCAGGCCTGGCGCTGGTAGGCCCTGGTGTTGTAGAGGACCCGCAGGAATTTCTTCATGTCAAACTTGTCGGCGAGCATGCGTTTTTCAAGCAGCGCCATCAGCTCCGGGTTGGAGGCCTCATCCGTCGCCTTGATGTCATCGCGAACCCGGTACACCCCCTGCCCGAAAACATATTCAAAAAGGCGATTGGAGATGACCCGGGCAAACATGGGGTTCTCCCTGGAGGTGAACCAGTCGGCGAAAACCTCGTGGGGGGGATTCTTCTCATCGACCTCTCGCGCTTCCCCAAAGGGAATCTTCGGCAGAACCTTGTCGTTTGGCTTCGCGTTTCCGTACCGGTAAGTATCAGGCAGCTGCGACCAGCCCTTCTCGCCCCGGCGAAGCGAATAGCCGAGGAGGTAGTTGACCTCCTCCATCATCCTCGCCGCGGAGGAGTCGATAGAGGCCTCTGACCTGGAATCGTAGAGTCCATCCTCGGTTCGCGCCTTGACGATATCCCGGCGTTCCCTGGCCCACATGCGCACGTAGTTCTGGTAGATCCCCGTATCGTAGCTCGTCTTGTCGGTACGCCGGATCTCATCCATGGTAAGGTCCGAATACCGCGCCTTCATCTGGGCTCTCTTGCGCTCATCACCCTTCCTGGCCGGCACATCGCTCCAGGTAACAACCACCTTGCCGTCCACCTTGGTCTTGGTTGACTTACGCAACCGCAGGGAATTCTCCAGGAAGGTCTCCTTGCTCACCCAGCGTGGAATATAGCCCTGCATCTTGTTGTCCCAGACATAGGCGGCCAATTGGAAGAAGTCGTACTGGGACCACTGGTCAAAAGGATGGTCATGGCACTGGGCGCAGTCCATCTGGGTGCCGAGAAAAATCTGGGTGGTATAGGCCAGGCTGTCGACCTTCATGTTCAGATCACGATACCAATACCCGACAGCGGGATTCTCCAGGGCGTTGCCCGTGGCAGAAAGCATCTCATGTACGAATTGATCGTAGGGTTTGTTTTCCCTGATCGAGCTCTTGATCCACCTGGAGAAGGCCTCGACCGTAGCGACAGTCCTGCCGCTGAAGCGAACACGGAAAATATCGGCCCAGAAATTATAGAAATGACTGACAAAGGCCTCGGAGTCGAGCAGCTTGTCGATCAACCTGGAGCGGCGCCCCCGGCGGTGGTCATCAGAGAAGGCCTCCGCCTCCGCCGGCGTGGGGATACGCCCGGCGACATCAAGGTAGATCCGCCTGAGGAAAACTTCATCGCTGATCTCCGGGAAAGCCTCGACACCCTCGGCCGCGAGCTTCTTGTCAATCAGGGAGTCTATCTGTGCGACAGCAGCCTTCAGCTTCTTCGCCGGGGCGAGCCTGGGGTAGAGATCAGAGATGCGCGGAATCCTCTCCCGAACCACTCCCGCTGACTTCGGCGGCGGAGGATTCTTCCCCTGGACCACCGACAGCCAGCCTGCAAAGCCGGCGCCCTCGGTAATCCAGCGTCTCAGGAGAGACACCTCGCCCTTCGTGAGAGGCTTGCCCTTGCCGGACGGCGGCATGAGATCATCATCATCTGCGGGAAGGCTCACCACCTCGATGAGGGTGCTGTCATCCGGACGGTGGGGCTCAATGATTTTTTTACGCTTGGTACCCTTGATGATCGCATCCGCGACATCCAGCCGAAGACCGGCCTTGGGCTTCTTCTTCCCACCTCCGCTGTGACACTCGAAACACTTCTGCTCGAAGATCGGCAGGATCTGCTTCTCAAAATCAACCCGGTCTTCACCTGAGCAACGAGAAGAGGGCAAAGACAGAAATAGCAGGAGGAAAAAACTCCCGAGAAAAGAACCGCAAAAGCCTGGAGGCCTCTGAATTTTCATCCGAGCTGAAGGACTGACTTTCATATCGAATCCATTATCGTTGTAAGTGATTGGCTGCATGTCTATTGCACCAATGGAGCCAATGTACACATTGATTCCGTTACACTCCACATCTCTCTTTTTCACCGGGTCTTATCAGCCTTTTAAAGTTTCAAATACAATTATTTGCATGAAAATATGAACGACCGCAGAAAATCATACTCGATGAATAAAATACATATCGAATCTTGCCGGAAGCTGTGGTTTTTTCTTACCTGCCGCAGACGTTTCGGCGGAAATCCAAAACGAAAAGCCCGGAGAATAAAATGAGACCCCGTTTCGCCTATTCCTGCCCCTGTCCGAAAGCTTGCATCCTCCTATTCGCTGCCGCTCTCCTGTCTACTTCAGGCCTGGTCGGCCAGGACTCCGGACCTGTGCGTCTCAGCCTTGCTGATCTCAGCGCCGATCTCCAGATCGGCATTGGAGGTTCCAGCGTTGGCGGCGACAGTCTGTTGCTTCTCCAGGGAGGACACCACGACCCTCGTAAACGCGGCTTCACCTTCCAGGGGCTGGAGCTCGGAATGCAGGGATCCATCGATCCTTACATCAACCTCCAGGCAGCTCTTCACTACACGATCGATGCCGCGACAAACGAATCGGCTTTTGAACTGGTCGAGGCCTTTTTCACCAGCAGCCAGTTACCTGCAGGCCTCCATGAAAAAGGAGTTCACCTCGAAGTGGGCCAGATGCTGACCGAGTTTGGGCGCCACAATCCTACCCACCTGCACGAGCGAAGCTGGATGGACCAACCCGTAATCAACACCCGCATCTTCGGCCGGGATGGCATGCGTGGAATGGGCCTGAGAATCGGCATGAACGACCCGACAACCTGGCTTTCCAGATTACATCTCGGAATCCAGAATGCAGGCGGGGAGAACATGATGAGCTTCAATTCCAGCGAAGCGGGAGAAACGATCGGAAACATCGCCGCCGTCGACAACGAGGTCAAGAGCCTGGAAGATTTCGTCTATCTTCTTCGACTCGAGAAGGATATCGACAACTTCACCAAGGAGGTCCACTGGGCCCTGGGAGCCTCCGGGCTCTGCGGCCCCAACGCAACCGGCGATGGGGGCCGAACGATTACCCTTGGCGCTGACATCACGATGAAATGGGTCCCGGAAGAGAACAAGCACGGCTGGCCATTTCTCATCTGGCAGACGGAGATCATGCGTCGTCGTTTCATGCTGGGCGATGGCGAAGGCGACGGGTCGGGTGGAGCTTTCCAGATCACCGAAGATGGAGGACTCTCCCCAGGCGACACCCTCATGGACTGGGGACTCTATTCCCAGGTGCTCTGGGGCTACAAGGAGAACCTGGCCGTTGGACTGCGTTACGAATTCGCCAGCGGCAGTTCGGACCCGCTTGACAGAAACGCGGACCCCTTCCGCAATGACCGCCAGAGAATCTCACCAGTCTGGATCTGGACCCCAACCGAGTATTCGCGCTTCAGGCTCCAATATAATTATGACCTGGCCGATCACCTCGAAGAATCCCATGCCCACTCCATCTGGGTCGGGATGGAGGTCCATTTCGGTGCCCACACGGCAAGTTCACACTGAGCAGCCTGTCCCTGCCTTTAGAAGAGTTCGCGAATCGGCGAGCCACTCTCGGTCAGGCGGATCAGCTCGGCTGGAATTCCCTGGGTAACCCGCAGCTCCTCGACATTGAAGAGATAGTGCAGGATGGTGGACACCAGGTCCTTATTGGTGATGGGGTCAGCCACCGGCAGGCTCGCATCGTGGTTTGACTCGCCAATCACCTGCCCCGTATTGAGCCCGCCTCCCGACAGCAGCAGCGGAGCGATGCCGCCCCAATGATCACGCCCACCCCTTGCGTTGAGCCTGGGCGTACGCCCCATCTCTCCGCAGGCGACCAGCAGGATGTCATCGCGCAGGCCTCGCTCCTCGACATCCTGGAGGAAGGTGGAGACCGCATGGTCAAAGGGAAGACCGCAATACCGCATCCCCTCCTGGACCGTCGCATTGTTCACATCAGCATGCATGTCCCAGACGAAGTTGGTCGTCACGGTAACGAAACCACAGCCCCTCTCGCAGAGCCGCCGGGCCATCAGCATGAGCTTGCCGAGGGTACGGGCATTGTCGACGTAGAAGTTGTAATTGTTCCACTGCTTGCCGATCTGGCTCGGGGGGACCAGCGGCGCCGTGTCGTAGCGCTCGACAACCTTGGGGTCCTCTTTTGAAAGATCAAAGGCATCCCCTGCGCCGCCAAGCAGGGTATCAAAGGCCTGCTCACGAAACCGGTCGAGGCCGCCGGAATCTCCATCGAGAGACTTCTTGAGGTTGTCCAGCTTCGAAAGAAGCCCGCGCCTGTCGCCAAGCCTTCCCCGCGGGAGGTTCAACAGCATGTCCTGCTGCAGATCTCCTCCCCCGCCAGGAATGAAGGGCGTGTAGGCGGGTCCGAGGAAGCCCGTTGAATCAAATTTCCCGAACTGGGTCTGTCTCTCCTGGGACTTCGGCTCAACCGCCCTGGGGAAGAGAGCCACATTTCTCGGCATACCGCTCACCGGATGGTTCGTGCCCGCCACGCGAGCATAGAGCGAGCCGAGATTGGCGCCGAGGGTTTCTTTACAAACGATCGGCTTGATGTCGTGGTTGGCGTTCCCCGTGGTGAAAGACCGCACCACGGCCAGCTTGTGCGCAAGCCGGGCAAGCTTCTGAAAGGTCGCCCCATAGGTAACCCCTGGAAGAGTTGTCTTCACCTCCCCGGTCACGCTGCGAACTCCGGCCGGCGCGGTCATCTTGGGGTCAAACGTCTCGGTCTGGGAGGGACCACCGTGCATGAAGAGAAAGACCACGGACTTGTCCTTTACCGCGCTGCCGGCCTTAGCCGCCAGGGCCTTGGCGGCAAGCAGGTTGGACAAGCTGAGGCCACCAAGCCCCAGGCTGCCGATTCGCAGAAAACTCCTTCGCCCAAGATTTTTTTCGGTAAAAGAAAGCATGGTTGGCCTCCCTCAGCGCCAAGCATAGCTTACCTGAGCACCAGCTATAATCCAAGAACCACAAACCAGGGGGTCTCCAGACGACCGGAAACGATTCTGTGCGAAACCTTGAACGTTTACGAGGTTTACTATGCGGCTGGCGCCTATTAAAAGAACCCGTTAGCACTCGCTGAATCGGAAGCTATATTGGACTTTTTCAAACCAGGACCTGCCTGATCGAATCATGAATACGCACTACGCATTTCCCCGGGTTTCCAGCCTCGGCCCCACCCTCGTCCTTGCCGCCCTTCTTCTCACTGGCCCATCCATTC
>CAUZHA010000104.1:0-16102 GCA_963579555.1 Planctomycetes bacterium UBA1146 | reverse complement strand
GACCGCCAGCGGCGGACGTTGCCGATTGGAACGTCCGTAGGGGTCGGGTACCTGGGCGACGGCATGGATCATACGGCTCTGCGGGTCGATAGCGCCTTCTGTACGAACAATCCGACCCTTCCAAGGCTCCTGTTCCCTGCCGCCGAAGTGGGCATAGAGCAGGACCTCGGGCATGGGCTGGTTCTCCGGCGTCCCATCATTTCTGTAGGTCAGGGGGAGATCGATGAAGCGGAGGTCGCTATCGTTGATGGGCAAGCGCACCTCGGCGAAATCTACCGAGTAGACCCTGGCGGCCGGGGTTCCCTGGTTAACGAACTGTCCTACATCGGCGAAGGTGTCGCGGACGCGCCCAGCGAAGGCTGCGCGGATTTCCGTTCTCGAGATGTCGAGCCGGGCCTTTGTGAGGCCTGCCCGGGCGGCGTTGAGGGAGGCCCGAGCTTCGGCGACCTGTGGGTCGCGAAGCAGCAGGGGAGAGGCCTTGCGCTCCATCGTCGGGTCGAGCTTCAACAGGCTCTCCCATTCTTTGCGGGCAACGCTGGCCTCCTGCTCTTCTCTTGCCAGCCGAAGTTCTGCCTGGGCGACGGAGGCTTCGGCCTTGGCAAGCGCCAGCTCGTAGTCGCTCGGGTCGATTTTCAGGAGGACCTCGTCCCGGGCGAAGAAGCCTCCACTGGCCCAGGAGTCCGAGACCCAGGTGATGACTCCCGAGACCTGGGGGACCAGGGAGCTTTCGGTGCGGGGGCGGATGGTGCCCTGGGAGCGGATGGACATCTTCAGGTTCCCCGCCTCAATGGCCGTGGTTCGAATTGAGGGCAGCTCACGAACGGGGGGACGTGTCTGGGGCTGTTGGCGGGCCCCTGCGAGAATCCCGAAGGCCGCGCCGCCGGCTAGAATGACAAGAATTGGAAGCAGGACTTTCATGTGGCGTTTCATCGTCTTTCGTTCGTATCTACGGTGGGATCTTCGGGCCTCGGCGGGGAGAAGCCGCCGCCGAGGGCGAGGTGAAGGTCTACCCGGGCGTCGAGGCGCAGCCGCTGAACCTGCAGGAGCAGGCTTTCTGAGCGGAACGCATCGCGTTGGGCGGAGAGAAGGGTGATGATTTCATCAAGGCCGCGAGCATAGCGGTCTTCCGCCAGGTTGCGGGCGGATTGGGATTGTTCTACAGCGCGGGACAGGGCCGCCTCCCGGCGCGCCAGGAAGTTTTCCAGCGCCAGGGTCGTCTCGACCTCGCCAAAGGCCCGCAGGGCTCCCTTGGCGTAGGTCTCCAGGGCCTCGCGCAGGTTTGAATCAGCCAGGTCGATCCCCGCCAGGAGGCGCCCTCCCTGGAAGATGGGCTGCAGCAGATTCGCCGCGAGGCTCCAAACGGAGAAGTCCTGGTTGACGATGTCGCGGAGCTCGTTGGTGCTGGTCCCCGTCGAGCTGCTCAGGCTGATTCTCGGCAGCAGGGAGACCTTGGCCTGCCGCAGGCGGGCCCGCTGGCCGGCCAGCCGGCGCTCCAGGGACAGCATGTCAGGCCTTCTCGACAGCAGCTCGGAGGGAAGCCCTGCGGGCACCTTACCGGGGATTCGCGGCAGGGCGGTGGCCGCCTCCAGGGCCGCCGCAGGGTACCGGCCGAGGAGAATTTCCAGCTGGCGCAAGGCTCCATCCTTGCGAATCTTCGTGGATTCGAGGTTGTCCTCGGCGGTGGCGAGATTGGCCCGGGCCAGGCGCAGGTCCAGGGGAGAGCGCAGGCCGCGTTCATAGCGCTCCCGCACCTGCTTCTCGCTGGCCAGGTAGTTTTCGACTGTCGCAGCGGCAAGCTCCTCCTGGCGCGTCGCCTCCAGGGCAGCAAACCAGGCCTTGCAGGTCTGTCCGACCAGGGACAACCGGGCGCCGTGCAGGTCGGCCAGGGCGGCCTCCTGGTCGGCGAGAGACGCGGCCTTTGCCGAGCGCAGCCTCCCCCAGATGTCGATCTCCCAGCTCAGGTTGAGCGCGGCGCCGTAGTTGGAGAAGCGGTTACGGAGAATTCCGTTCGTGCCGGGGATCGGGAAGCCGATGAAGTTGCGCTGTGATTTCGCTCCGTCGGCCTGGAGTCGGAGGGTTGGGAGCCTGTCGGCCCCGGCGCTGATGGCCTGGGCCTCGGCCCGGTCCACCCGCACGGCTGCGATTCGCAGGTCGTGGTTGTTGCGCAGGCACTCCTCGATGGCCGTGTCCAGTCCCCCGTCGCCGAAGGTTTTCCACCAGCCGGGGTCGTTCGAAGAGGCGCCGTCATTGACCCCTCCAGGCGCCGTCCACCCGCCGGGGGTCGAGATGCCGATTGCCGGCGTCTCGGCCGGGGGAGAGTTGGCGCAGGCCGCGGGTAAGAAGGCCAGCGTAAGCAGCATGAGTTGGTGGAGGTTTTTCATTCGCGCGCTCCCGGCTTCTCTTCTTCCAGCGGCGATCGAAGCCCTGCGGCGACGAAGTTGATGAGTCGTCGTTGAACACCTTCGATGTCAGACGGGTCGCAGAGCCCTCCGGAGAGGGCCCTGATGGATGGCTGGTCGGCCACGGTGTGGATCATGGCTCCGAGCATGAAATGTACACGCCACATCAGCTCCTCGGCGGGCAGGCCGGGCAGGGCGCGACCGATCGCGGCGCTGAAACGCTGCAGGATCTCGCCGAAGAGCTCCCGCAGCAATGACTGCAGGCGGTCGCCCGGTTCGCTGTAGATCCTGCCCAGGAGCCGCTTGAAGCGTTTGCCTTCGGGGCTCTGTCCCATGCGCAGGGCAGGCATGACCCAGGCATCGAGGATCGCCTCGAGCTCGATGGGCGCGACGGCCGCGGTGATCTCGAGCGCGTCGAGCAGTTCGAGCCTCTCGTTGTTCAGCGGCTCGAGGCGCCGGAGAAAAACGGACCTGACCAGGCCGTCCTTGGATTCGAAGTGATAGTTGACCGATGCAAGGTTCACCCCGGCTGCGCTGGTGACGGCCCGCAGGCTGGTCGCATCGATGCCGCGGTCGCTGAAGAGTTCTTCGGCGGCATCCAGCAGACGGTCTTTCGTTGGGTGGAGTGCTTGGCGTTCCATGTTAATTCAAACGTTCGTTTGAATTGTGGAATTTCAAGCTCTCGATTGCAAGGTTAACCTGCAGTTTGAGGCGGTTTCTTTAAACTATTTAAATAAAAGGGGTTGAGTTCATCAAGCGGAGGTTTCAGGGGCTGTGACAGAGTTTTTTATTCTGGCCGCTTTTTTTTCTCAGCCTGGAGCTCTTTTTCAAGCCGAGCCAGCTCAGGGTCGGCTGACCAGAGGTGATCCTGTACGGCACGCCAGGCGCGGGTAATTTCCCGTGAGCTGTCACGGAATGCCGGCGAGCTTTCGTTGAGCTTTTTGATGGCAGCTTTACGCCCGGCCACAACCTCCTCGCCGGTGAGTGTGAGCTGGGGATAGCGGCTTGCGAGGTTTTTTTCGAGAGCTGAGACCGAGTCCAGGAGCTGGCCGAAGGCCGGGTCAGCCGCCTTCGCTCGCAGGCGGAGCCTGCGCAGCTCGGCCTTGTATTGCGTGGACGGAAGCCTCGAGAGCTCCGGATGTTTCTTTTCGAGGTAGAGAGTCTCCGCTCTGCGCGCCCGGTTGATGGAATGGGTAAGCTTCTTGTAGGCCGGGTCGTTTTTCAAAAGCGACTGCCGCTGAGCGGAGATCTTTTTTTTCGCCTTCTTGGCGGAGAGATAGGCGGCCGGAAATTTCCTGCGCGCGTCCTCGCGAAGACGCTCATGGAGCTGGACCAGCTCCCGGTATCGAGGGTCGATTCTCCAGGCAAGGTCCCGGGCGATCACCTTGCGGTCCTTGTGGCGTTCGGCGAGCTTCCTGGGCAGCCAGGGTCGCCGGGCCTGCGTGTCTTCAAGTTCCGCGCGCCGCAAGCTCCAGCCGTCAACGGCGCCGCCCTTATTCAGGCGGACCTTGTCAAAGGCGGCGGAGGGGCCATCGACCTGGAAGGCGAAATAGCTGCGCTCCCTGTTGATAATCGGATGCCTTCCGATGACGAAATGGTCATCATCAATACGGGCAAGGAGCTCATCTCCGAGAACCTCGACCTGGAGCCGGTACCATTTTCCCGGGTCGAAGCGGAAGGCGCACTCCCCCTGGATGCTCGGCAGGTACGGAACGGCCGAGTCGCCAGCAGTGTTGACCCGAAAATGATCCCGGCGAAGGCGAACCACGAAATTGTATTTTCCGGGTGTGCCGGACACCAGGCGGATCTCTTCGGCTCCGCGAAAGCTGAAGGAGAAGCTGATCACTGAGTCACGGTAGGCGGGCTTTTTCCAGAACAGCCGCTTGTTCTCGCCGGGGAGCTCGTTGCGCAGAAGGACTCCATCGCTGGTCGTCCACCACTCGGTGAAATGCCAGCGGTCGCTGATTTTTCCGGGGCTGAAATCTTCCCGGATCACCGTAGTGCCCGGCCTTGCGAGCCAGGGCTCGAGGGGGCCGAGGCGGTCCTCCGCGCCAGCGACAGACGCCAGGCCGCCGGTAAGGGACAGGCACAGAAGCAGTCGTCCAGCGATCTTCATTTTCATGCGTTCTTTCCGTTTCATGCTCTCAGTTGAACTCGGCCGGGTACGGGACACTGATGTTACGGTCGCTGGCCGCGCCATCCAAGGCTGTCTTTCGGGTTTCAAAGAGATGTTTTCTCCTTATTCCGGTTGTCGGTTATTAATGTTGTCATGAATCAAGAGCCCCGTTTGCGTTCCTGCGCGATCGCCGAATGTTTCGGCACCTTCCTCATGGTTTTTTTCGGCTGTGGGTCCGTTCATGTGGCCGTGACCCTCGATGCCCTGCAAGGCGGCTGGCAGGTTGCCAGCGTCTGGGGTTTCGCGGTGACGCTGGCGATCTATGCGGTGGGGAACATCAGCGGCGCTCATATCAATCCGGCAATCACCATTTCAATGGCCTGTTGGCGGGGCTTCCCCCGGGCCCGGGTTCCGGTCTATATCGGTTCACAGCTGGCGGGAGCCTTTCTCGCGGCTTGTTGCCTGTATGCCATCTTTTCCGGCATCATCTGCGAGTACGAGCTGCAGAACAAGATAGAGCGAGGCAGTGCTGAGAGCATAGTTACCGCTGCCATGTACGGAGAATACCATCCCAACCCGACGCTGGACCTTCATTCAGCCGCAGCTGCGGAAAAACGCGATACAGTGGGCTTCGCAGCCGCAGTTTTTGCCGAGGGCCTGGGTACGGCTTTTCTCGCCTTCTGCGTCTTTGCCCTCACCGATCAGAGAAACAGGGCGCGTCCGGGAGCGAACCTTGGACCGTTTTTCATTGGCGCCACGGTGGCTCTCCTCGTGGCGGTGGTCGGCCCGGTAACCCAGGCCTGCCTGAATCCCGCGCGGGATTTCGGGCCGCGGATTTTCGCTGCTCTCGCTGGTTGGGGGGAGGTCGCCTTGCCGGGGCCCAGGGGGCTGTTCGACACCCTGGCCGTCTACCTTGCCGCGCCCGTGGCGGGGGCGGTACTCGGGGGCCTGGCTTACAGGGAGCTCGTAGGGGCGGCGCAACCCGCCGAGTCCGCCGCCGCTGAGAGTGATGTGGGCGCTTGAACGCACGTCCTCAGCGCCGCTCAAGCTCTACCGCGGCGAGACCGGAGCGGTAGCCGGCGGTGCAGTAGGTTACCACCAGGACGTCTCCGCACCGTTCGGGCGTCTCGTCCGCGATCTGCGATGGCGGCAGGAGGACTGCGCCGCCAAGATGGCCGACATCGAACTCCGGCCGTTCACGAGTGTCCACCAGCAGGACCGCCTGCTCCTTCCTGAGCCGGCTCTTCAGCTCCGCGGTGGAGATCCGACGGGCTTCCGTCTCGCGGTCGAGGCCCTCGGCGAGCCGGAGAAATTCTTCCTGAAGTGTCTCCCGGCTGGGGGAGCTTTCCCCGCCGCATCCGCAAAGCGGCAGGGCGACCAGCGCCGCGCCGGCAGCTCGTCGGCGAGGCTCTCGTTGAGGGAAGGATATCGGGAGGCGCGTCTCAATTCAGGCAGTTGGAGGTTTCGCAATTTTCGGGGGCCCCGCTGTCGCAGGCGGGGAAGGGGTCGGCCGGGGTGGCGCCGCCAAGGAAGAGGTAGTTCAGGTTGAAGACCGCGTCGCTGAGGGAGAGCTTCCCATCGCTGTCGCAATCCATGGCCGAGCCGCAGCGTATATCGGAGTCACCGAGGAACAGGTGGCGCAGGGTGAAGACGGCATCAGCCAGCGTGATCTCTCCATCGACATTGGAATCGCAGCGCAGGAAGGGCGCCGTGTCTGGCGCAGGTCCATCGATGATGGTCACGATGAAACTCCTCGAGTTTTCGCTGTCGGGCAGCTTCTCCGAGGAGACCGTCAGGCGGAAGAGGTATTCTCCCGCTTCGGTAAAGACGATGTTCAGAACAGGCAGGTCGGCGGAGCCTGCGAAGGTCGCGCCCTCCGGCCCGGAGAGCTTCTCCCAGGCAAAGGCGAGGCCTTCTCGGCCGCAGGAGCCGTCATGGGAGAGCTGCCCATCGAAGGTGATTTCCACGGAGCCGTTTTCTAGAGGAGCCTCCCTGGAGGGCGTTACGCTAAGCACCGGCCGTGTTCCCGCGGTGCCGGCGGGTCCCTCGCCAAAGAGCTCGTTGAGCTCGGGGTCGACCATATCGGCATCGAGGCTGAGAACAAAGGCATCGATCTGGGCTCTGAACTCCCGAACTCCGAGGATGAACTCGAGCACCCTGCCCGTGTCGACATCCTCCTGGGAGACGACGTAGTCTCCCTCGCTGCGCCATTGGAGGCGCCCGGTATTTCCCGTGTTGATATTGATGTTCGGCTCCACGTTAAAGCCGCTCGGCCTCCAGAAGCTGTTGGAGTTTCGGTCGAAGCCGCGCACCCGGAAGTAGCCCCGGTAGGTTCCGGGTTGGCTGAAGCGCAGGCGGTAGATGGCGGAGGACTGGAGTAGGCTGCGGAAACCACCATCGTTCGGAGCCGTCAGGACCCGGCCGTTCGGGTCCAGGGAGGTCTCGACGCCGTCGACAAATGCCCAGGTGATGTTGTCTTCGTCGGGATCCGTCACCTCCGTGTAGTCGGTAGAGAGCATGGCGATGTAGTCGCTCCCGGCCGCCTGCTCGCCGGCCACGCCCTCGACGGCTTTCCGCTCTAGCGGAGCGTCGGTCGGCAGGTCGATCCGGTTGCGTTCGAAGCCGGTACGGTCCCGGGCCACGATCTCGAGAACGCCGGCCTCGCTGATCTCGACGTTGCCGCTCCAGATGCCATCCCTGTAGTCGAAGACAGCCTGGGTCTCACCGATGAAGATGCTGGAGGAGCCGCAGGAGGGAGCGATGCCCTGGAGTGTCACCACCGCCCGGTCCGGGTAGAGGACCCCATCGCAGATGGTCCCTCCGCGTATGGACGTGATCTCAAAGCGGGTATCGATACGTTCATTGAGATAGGCGCGCCGCTGGTCGGCGTAGTCACGCAGGCGGTTGATCCGTCCGCCGGCGAAGAGCGGGGCGACATGGTCGATTCGGGCGTCGACCTGCTCATCTCCCCAGGCCGATTCGAGGAAGGTTGCGATATAGCAGAGATAATCCGGGGCGTAGCGGGGGTGCTCCAGGAAGCGTTCGATCTGGTCCACTGTCGGCCGGAAGAGCTCCTGGTTGGCCTGGTCAAAGCAGCTGTCGAGGTCCCAGGGCAGCAACACCCAGCGGTCGTCGCTGAAGCGGTGGTAGAGGAAGTAGTCATCGCCATTGTTCAACACGATGCTGTTCTCGGTGGAGCCGAGCATCGCGTAGGTGGCGAAATACTTGCTCCATTGGAGCACGTCGATTCTCTGTTCGATCGCGTCGGGAAAGTCAGCATCGGAGGTCTCTCCGCGATCGAAGTCCCGGCAGAGATCGAAGACGTCGCTGTAATCGTCCTCATCCCGGTTGGTGTCCTTGCGGTAGTCTCCGCGGTAGCGGCCGGCGTCTTCTCCTCGGTAGTCGAGGTTCGCCTGGCCGATTCCGCGGTAGAGGTTGCCATCGTCATCGTTGGGAAAAACCCGCTCGAGAAACGCCTGGCGGATGACCTCGACCCGAAGATGCCAGCCCGGGTCGAGGTCCCTGTTGAAGGAGAGCCGCCGAAACCACGCCAGCGGCGTGGCGGTTCCCGTGCGCCGCAGGAAATCCAGCCCGAGCCACTGCTGGTCCGCGTTGCAGCCGTTCATGTTGATCCTCTTGACCCCATGGAAATCCGAATCGTGATCGAACTGGATCCGGTAGCTCAGCGGGTTGCAGTTGCGCGCCGACGATCCTCTCAGGCGGATGCCGCGGTTGTGCCAGGCGCGGCCATCCGCGACCAGCGTGATGTTCAGGAGCTCATTATTTCCCCGGCCGCGGTTTCGGAGGCTCCGCAGGGCATCTCCCCGCATGACCAGCCGATAGAGAGGGCGAAGCTCATCGGCCGGAGAATTCTCGACCTGGTAGAGGAACGGCCGCTCCGGGGCGTTCGCAGGCACGCGGACGGTTTGTTCGCCGGCGCCCTCCGCGTCAATCCAGAACGCGATGACCTCGCGATCCGCGCGAGGCGGGATGTCGGCTCCGTAGACGCCGTTGCCTTCCACCCCGTCGTCTCCTTCGCCATCATCGACCATGGCCGAGGACTGTCTCGAGTCCTCCGCGCCATCGACTTCCCAGGCGAGAGTGACGGCCTGGAGTGGCCGGTCGTCGGAGACGACGGCCAGGACCCGTACGCTCTGCTGGTCTGTCGGAATGACCGGGTGGTGACGTACGCCGACAACGACAGGCTCGGGGTCGGGCAGGGAGGACGTGTTAAAGCGTCCGGGCGACCCCTGCTCCTGGCTCGCCCGCCAGGCTGGCCCGTAGCGGTTTTCCAGGCCGGGGTGGATGAGCTCAAGGGAGGGCCCCTCCCCATCGGGTGATTCGGGGTAGCTCCCCTCGTCGGCGAAGCGCACCCGGTCGGCGGTATTGCCGTTGGCGTCTCTCAGCAGGAGAGTCTCTGCGGTATTGCTGAGCGCTCCATCCCACGGTCCCAGCGCGCCCTCGAGGCCATAGTGCTTCTCCAGCGCGGCAGGGTCCCGGGCCAGCACCAGGTACTCTCCCGCGCCCACCGTAGTGCCGGCCGAAAACTCGTAGCCGATGCCCCGGGTGAAGGTCCAGCCCCCCAGGTCGACCGGCTCGCCGGAGCGGTTCAGCAGCTCGATATACTCGCCGCCGGCATTGTCGGCGGGATGATACATGATCTCGTTGATGACGATGTCGTCGCGCGGCTCGTAGCGGTTGGCCATGCCGGGAGTGTTCTCGTTGAAGATGACCCTGTTGTCGGCCCCATCCGGGAAGCGTCCACTGGAGAGGCCGGCGAGAGTTGTGCGGGGATTGAGGCTGTCGATGAAGCGCCCGTTTCCGTCATCGACAAGAACGGCCTGGGCACCGTCCAGCTCAAAGCCCAGCTGCGATTCAAAGCGCACTAGCCTTTCGCCGGAGGGCAGGGCCAGGCCCTCAGGGAAGGTGAAGCTGCCGGCCTCGAGCGGGAAGAGGCGTATTCTTCGCCCGCCGATGTCGACCGTTTCGGCGGTCGGGTTGTAGAGCTCAACCCACCCGCTGCCGACCCCTCCCATGTAGAGCTCGTTGACGACCAGGTCCCTGGGCGCCGGCTCCGGATCGGGCGGCGCCTTCTCCCCCTCTTCCCGCTCAATGATGTCGAGGAAAGGGGAGAGGCTGAAGTCGGAGCTTCCCAGCCCGGTATTGTTTCCCTGCACGGCCAGGACGTTTTCGCCTTCACGCAGCAGGTCAAGGTTCGCAACCGGAAACTCTTCCACCACCCCGGCCTCGTGGTTGACGATCGTGGGGCTGTCGAACTCGGTGGCATCCATATTTGCCCGCGCGATCTCTTCGCCGTTGAGGTAGGCGACGAAGCCGTCGTCGTAATCAACCGAGAGAATCACCTGCTGTGCCAGGGCGAGGTTTGTCACCTCGAAGCGGCGTCGTATGAAGACGCTCTGGTAGTTTCCCGCCATGTCGTCCAGCACCGTTGCATCGTCCCCGTCTCCATAGCCGAATCCAGCGGGTCCGGAGTCCCAGGCGTCGTCGTCGAAGTCGAGCCCGTTCCAGTTTTCGGGTGGAGCTTCCGTTCCTCTGAAGAAGCTGAATTCCGCCCCGCGGGCGACGAGCTCTATCCAGTTTTCCCGGGGCGCTTCGACCGAGGCGATCTTTACCGAGTTGGGCTCTCCGGGCGTACCCCCGACGACATTCGATGCCGCCCAGGTACGCGGATCGGTTTCTTCGCGATCCGGGGAGAGACGCTCGAGCGATGGCCCCAGGCCATCGGGTGTTTCCGGCCAGGAGTCCGATTCTCCGTAGTCGGCGAAGGAGACCATGTAGCCGCTGGGCGTCCAGAGCTGGAGCAGCTCTCCGGCATTGTCGAGATTGCCGGAAAAGTTTCCTTCGAGGGAGGCCCTCTCGAGGTCATAGCGATCCGCAAGCAGGTCGGCGTTCCTGGCGATCACCAGGTAGTCGTTCGCGGCGATGGTCGTTTCCGGTGGAAAAACGTAGGTCACCGCTCCTCCAAGGAGCCAGCCGCCGATGTCGACCGCGCGCTGGCCGTAATTATAGAGCTCGACAAATTCCCCTGAGGAGGATCCGTCGGCCGGATGGTAGTGGATCTCGTTGATGATGACCGTCTGCGCGTCTGCCGGGGCAGGCCCCAGGGAGAAGGCCGCGCATAAAGAGATACCCACGAGTATCCGAGTTCTGATTTTCATTGGTTGTCTATCCTGACTGAAGCCTGACCCACAAGGTACATCTTCCCGCCTCAGGGGCGTCAGCACAAGGAATATGACCTGCAGGAATTCTGAAGGGTCAGGGGCCGCCTTTCTTCCGGTCTCGTGGGCGGTTAAAATATTCAGCCATGAAGGATGGGCGGAAAAAAAAGATTCGTCTTCGTATTGGTTGGGCGCTTGCCGGCAGCCTGGCCCTGGCCGCTATGGCCGCGATCCTGCAGCGGGAGGAGCCTGGCCCTGTGGCGCTCTGGCGTGAAGGAATCGCGGCGCAGGTGGGCGCCCGCGCGAGGAAGGAGTGGGGGGCGGCACCCGCGGCTGAGGGCACCGGGAGCCTCGGCTCTCCCAGGATGATCACCGTTCATCATTCCGGCGGCGGAGCTTTTTCCGCACTCGAGGAGCGACCAGCCGCCCTGGCGATCAAGGGGATCCAGGCGATGCACATGTCTGTCAAGGGATGGGATGACATCGGCTACCACTACATTGTCGACCCGGCCGGTCGAGTCTGGGAGGGCCGCCACCTTGACAGGATAGGAGCACACGCCGGCTCCCGGCAGCTCAACACCGGCAACATAGGGTTGCTCCTGCTGGGGAACTTTGACCTCCAGGAGCCTCCGCCGCAGCAGCTGGCCCGCCTTGGAATCCTGCTCGACAAGATCCGCCACCTCTTCGCCATTCCCGCTGCGGAGGTCTATACGCACAACGCGGTCCGGACAAGGGAGGGGCTTGGGCCGACCGCCTGCCCGGGCCGCCACGTCAGCGAGTGGCTGCAGAAGCGCCGGAATAAGAAATAACTCTTGGGAGCGCCAAGCTTGACTCGCCTTGTTCAGGCGGTTATCGTTCGGTTCTGCGCTAGATGTTCGAGGAATTTTGCAGACTATCTTTAGTGTGCGAGGACTGTCTTAAGTGCTAGATTCGGTCCATGATGAATGCGGCATTGCCGCGGTATACCGGCTGGACGAGTCGCCGGATTCCGGTGGAGAACCGCACGAGGGCTCCGTAACCAGGCTGGTTCCGGATATGCTGATCGACCTGCAGAACAGGGGTCAGCTCGCAGCGGGTCTCACGCGCTACGATGAAAACGCCGCGCAGCTGATCGACACCTACAAGCAGGTCGGCAGCGTGACGGATGTGTTTCACCTGACCCATCCCGACCCGGGGAAGTTCCGGGCCATTGTCGATAAGTACAGCGGCCGCGCCGCGATCGGCCATACCCGCTACGCGACCTGCGGCAAGGAGGGCCGGGAATACGCCCAGCCTTTCGAGCGTCACCATGGCCGCAAGTGGAAGTGGTTCGCTTTCTGCTTCAACGGCAACATCGCCAACTATGCCGAGGTGCGCAACCAGCTGCTCAAGCAGGACAAGGGCGATTACCATCTTGCGCATGACACCGACACCGAGCTGTTCATGCACCACCTGTCCTATGCCAACAAGGGAGATGAGAAACCTGATTTCGTCGAGGTCTTCAAGCATCTCGCTGATACGGTTGATGGTGCCTACAGCCTTGCCTTCCTCAACGCGGATGGAGACCTGGTCCTGGCGCGCGACCCCCTCGGTGTCCGTCCCCTGGCCTACGGCGTTCGCGGCAATTTGTTCGGCGCCGCCTCCGAGAGCCTCGCTCTTGCCAATAAGGGCTTTGAGGATCTTCGCGATCTGGAGCCCGGCCACCTGATTCATGTAAGGCCCGATGGGTACGAGATCAAGCAGTTCGCCCCTTCGCCTCGCAAGGCGCATTGTTTCTTCGAGTGGGTGTATTTTGCCAATGTCGCATCGGAGCTCAACGGCAAGTCGGTATATCTTGCCCGCAATCGCCTCGGCGAGGCGCTCGCAGATGTGGAGCCGCTGGAGGTCAACGCGGAGGAGTGCATCGCGGTCCCGGTGCCTGATACGGCCAAGGCGGCCTGCGATGCCATGGCGCACCGTCTCGGCATTCCCACCAAGGAAGGCCTGATACGAAACCGCTATGTCGGGCGAACCTTTATCGAGGGCAAGAATCGCAAGGCGAGGGTCGAGAGAAAGTACACCGTGCTGCCGGAGGTGGTGCGCGCCAAGAAGGTTTTCCTGGTCGAGGACAGTATCGTTCGCTCGACGACACTTCGCGTTATCGTGAAGATGCTCAAGCAATACGGCGGCGCCAGTGAAGTTCATGTGCGCGTGGCCTGCCCGCCGATCATGGCGCCCTGCAGCTATGGGATCGACATGTCGACGGTCAGCGAGTTGATCGCCCCGCAGTTTTTCAACGAACCGGTCAAGGGAGAGCTGGCTGCCGATAGCCTTGCGGCGATGGCCGCGGAGCTCGGAGCCGACTCGCTGCGTTACCTGACGGTTGAGGAGCTGAACGGCGCGCTCGGTCTCTCCGAGTGCGAGCTGTGCGAGGGCTGCCTGACTGGAGAATATCCAACTGACTGGGGGCAGAAACTCTACAAGGAGGCGCTGCTTTCGCGGGATTGTCCGACCGAGGGCCGCACCTACGAGCGCCTTGTCCTTGGTGAAGAAGGCGAGGCGGGGGCGAGCCCGGAGGGGCCCGAGCAGGGGGTGTCGCAGGGGGCGTCCACCCCTGAGGAAGGCAGCTGATTCCGACCGCATCGGCCCTGGCCGGGCCTAGGGTTTCCCCGGGGCGGGTAGCCGCTCCGTGTGAGAATCTTGTCCTGCGGGCCGCAATGTCCTACCATGCCAGGCTCTTCTGGTCTGGTGGTCTTTGCCGAGCCCGGGACGGCCCGGCTCGAGAGTGAGAGCTGAACACATCATGGCATCCCAGGACATCCGGAGTATGACAATGCGCTTCTTCCCCATCCTGCTGTTGGTGGTTTTCACCTCCATCCCCAGCCTCCGTGCCGGAACCCGGCTGGTGGTCGTATCAGACCCGCCAGCCCGAGACCTGGCCTGGACACCCTTGAACTTCAGGCTGCAGGGCGTGCCCGACCTGCCCGGGGCGAAGGTCCGGCGGGTCTCCGATGGCAAGGAGCTGCCGGCCCAGCTCGAGCGGATCAAGGGCGGGGTCATTGTCCACTGGGTCTCGCCCGGGCTCCAGGCCGGGAAGAAAGGTGAGTGGGTCATCGAGCTCCTGGGCAAGCCTCTCGCGGGGAAGGATCGCGTGAAGGTGCTCACGCAGGGGACGGGTTCGAGTCGAATCGATATCGATGGGCAGGTCTTCAGCCGCTATGTTCATGGCGGCAAGGGTCTCTTCAAGCCCTACTTTTACCCGCTGAGGAATCCGGCCGGCGGCAATCTGACACGGCATTATCCCCTCAAGAGCGGGGTCAAGGGCGAGCGCGCGGATCATCCGCACCATCGCTCCCTGTGGTTTACCCATGGAGAGGTGAATGGTGTGGATTTCTGGGCCGAGAGCAAGACGACGGGACGGATCGTTCATCGCGGCTTCAAGAGCAAGGAGTCCGGGTCCGTCTACGGCCGGCTGGTCTCGACAAACAGCTGGGAGACCGTAAAGGGAGAAAAGATTCTCGAGGAGCGCAGGGCTGTGCGGATCATCCCGCTTGAATCAGGGCAGGTGCTGATGGACTTTGACATCAGGCTGGTGGCTACGGAGGGCGAGGTTTTTTTCGGCTCGACGAAGGAGGGCTCCTTCGGCATCCGTGTGGCCGGCACGATGAAACAAACCAGCGGCGGCACCATCAAGAATTCCCGCGGCGGCTTGGGCGCGGCGGAGTGCTGGGGCCAGCCGGCGGAATGGATTGATTATTACGGACCGGTCGATGGCAAGGTGGTCGGAGTGACGATCATGGACCATCCTGAGAGCTTCCGCCATCCGACCCATTGGCACATCAGGGACTACGGTCTTTTTGCCGCCAACCCATTTGGCCACCGGCATTTTTACGGCAAAGAAGCGGCAGGCAAGGGTGATTATCGGCTACAGAAGGGGCAATCCATTCGTTTTAAATACCGGCTTTACATCCATCATGGGGACACGGCAAGATCCAGTGTAGAAAGAGTTTACGGCGGTTTTTCCAGCCCTCCGCTTCTCCATCTGAAGCGCTGAGGGATTCTCCGAGCCCTCTTCCGGTGCCGCCCCTCTGCGTGATACAATCGCCGTTTCGCATCACTTTTGCAGGACCGTGTCGACATGGACCGACTTCTTTCGTCTCAGGCCGCAGCTCACCAGGGAGAAGAAATCCGCCTCGCTGGCTGGGTGCATAACCTTCGCAATCACAAGGATGTACAATTCCTTGTCTTGCGTGATCGGGGCGGATTAATCCAGGCCGTCGCTCAGCCCTCCTCGGGGGTCGACCTTACTGCCCTCGGCAAGGAATATGTCGTCGAGTTAACCGGCACGGTGATAGAGGAGCCGCGGGCGCCGGGGGGAGTCGAGGTCCATCTCTCCGCCGTCAAGGTACTCTCGGTCGCCGAGGAGCCTCCATTGGAGATCAACCGGCCGCGGGTTCTTGCGAAGACCCATCTCGACAAGATTCTCGACAACAGGCCGATCTCGCTGCGGGCGCCGGAGATTCGCGCCATCTTCGAGGTCCAGGCCGTCCTGGTGGAGGCCTTCGGTTCTTATCTCAGGTCCCAGGACTTTACCGAGATCAAGAGCTCGAAGCTTGTCGGTACCGGCACCGAGGGTGGAGCCAATGTTTTCGAGATCGATTATTTTGGCCAGCCGGCCTTCCTGGCCCAGTCCCCGCAATTCTACAAGCAGATCATGGTGGGCAGCGGGCTCGAGCGGGTTTTCGAGATCGGGCCGGTCTACCGCGCCGAGAAACATGAGACCTCTCGTCACATCAACGAATACACCTCGCTCGATTTTGAGATGGGCTTTATCCGGGACGAGCAGGACATCATCTCCATGCAGATTGGACTGGTGGGACATATGCTGGCCGCCGCCAGGGAGCGCTGCCAGGCCCAGCTCGAGCTCCTCGGCGCCACGGCACCGGAGGTGGATGGAAAAATACCCCAGGTGACCTTCAAGGAGGCCGGAGAGATCCTCGAGGGAGAGGGCCATCGCTGCGGCAAGAGAGGCGACCTTGACCCTGAGGGAGAGCGACTGCTCTGCGCCTGGGCCGAGAAAGAACACGGCTCTGATTTTCTCTACGTTGTCGGCTTCCCGCTCTCCAAGCGCCCGATGTATACCGCCTTCCGCGATGATGATCCGGAGACCTCTCGGAGCTTCGACCTGCTGTGGCGCGGCCTCGAGATTACCACCGGCAGCCAGCGTATCCATGACTATGCGTTGCTGTGCGAAAAGATGAAGGAGCGCGGCCTCGACCCGGCCGAGTACGATTATTATGTGAGCGCCTTTCGTCACGGGATGCCTCCGCATGGCGGCCTCGGCCTGGGCCTCGAGCGTTTCACCATGCAGCTGCTCGGCCTGGCGAACGTCAAGCAGGCGACCCTCTTTCCCCGGGACCGCCGTCGGATCTCGCCCTGATCCGGGCGAC
>CAUZHA010000103.1:0-16409 GCA_963579555.1 Planctomycetes bacterium UBA1146 | reverse complement strand
CCGGCTCCACGGAAGGCGAGGCACCGACGAGCACCGAATAATACAAGGGCGCCTGTAGCTCACCGGCAATTTGCCGACAGGGCGCGAAGGAATTGAGAATGGCAATTAATCCCGACAATCCACTTATCGTTCAAAGTGACCGGTCGATTATTCTCGAGGCCGACCACCCCCGATTCGAGGAGGTTCGTGATCGGCTGATGCTTTTTGCCGAGCTTGAAAAAAGCCCTGAACACATCCACATGTACAGGATTACCGCGCTCTCGCTCTGGAATGCCGGAGCCTCCGGGGCGGATGCGGAAGAAATTCTGGAGTTCCTGGACTCCGTATCCAAGTATCCCGTTCCGCCGAATATAGCCAAGGAGATCACCGACGCCGTAACCAGCTACGGCCGGGTCGAGCTGGTCAGCGATGAAGATGGAGGAATCGTCCTGGTTGCTGACGAGGAAGAGCTCCTGGGGCACCTGGGGCAGCTGAACCATCTCGAGGAGTTTTTGCTGCAGGAGCCTGAGTATGAAAATGGCCTGGCGGTGCGGCCAGAGTGCCGCGGCCAGCTCAAGCTGGCGCTGGCCAAGATCGGCTATCCGGCCCGGGATCTTGCCGGCTACCAGGAAGGGAAGAATCTCGATGTGAGCCTTCGGGACTCTCTTGGGGATGGCTCTCCCTTCGCCCTCCGCGGCTATCAGCAGGATGCCGTTGATGCGTTTTATGCCGGAGGCAGCGCCGACGGAGGAAGCGGAGTGGTCGTGCTTCCCTGCGGTGCCGGGAAAACCATTGTCGGGATGGGGGCGCTGGCCGCGGTGGGTAAACAGACCCTCATCCTAACGACGAACGTTACAGCCCTGCGTCAATGGCGCCGCGAGCTCTTGGACAAGACAACCCTGACCGATGACCAGGTCGGGGAATATAGCGGCGAGGTCAAGCAGATCCGACAGGTGACCCTCTCCACCTATCAGATGCTTACCTATCGCAAGTCCAAGGTGGATGACTTCGAGCATTTCAAGCTCTTCTTCGAGCACCCCTGGGGTCTGATTATCTATGACGAGGTGCATCTTCTCCCGGCCCCGGTCTTCCGCTTTACGGCCGAGATCCAGGCGACCCGGCGTATCGGTCTTACGGCAACGCTTATCCGGGAGGATGGCAAAGAAACCGAGGTCTTCAGCCTGATCGGCCCGCGAAAATACGATGTCCCCTGGAGATCGCTCGAGAGCGGCGGCTGGATCGCCGATGCGGAATGCGTCGAGGTCAGGGTCGAGTTGGTGTCCGACCTGAAAGAGGACTACCAGCTGGCCGGCCGGCGAGGCAAATTCCGAATCGCATCGGAAAACCCGGCCAAGATGGATGTCATCAAGAACCTGGTAAGGCGCCATGCGAAGGATCATATTCTCGTCCTGGGGCAGTACCTGGACCAGCTGGACCTGGTTGCGGAGGCGCTCGGCGCCCCGCTGATCACGGGCAAGACGCCGCAGCAGACTCGCGATGAACTATACGAAGGCTTCCGCAACGGCGAGATCCAGACCCTTGTCGTCAGCAAGGTGGGCAACTTCGCCGTTGATCTTCCGGATGCGAATGTGGCAATACAGATTTCAGGGACCTTCGGGTCCCGGCAGGAAGAGGCGCAGCGCCTCGGACGGATTTTGCGGCCGAAACAGGATGCCGGTTGCGCGGTATTTTATTCCCTGGTCACTCGCGGCAGTGGCATCGCAGCCAGCAGCCGAGAGCAGGAATTCGCGGAAAAGCGACAGCTTTTTCTTACCGAGCAGGGCTATTCGTACCGGATCATGGAGGCCGAAGAGTTGGCGGAAAGGGTGAACGAGGTGGAGCCCGAAAGGGAAAAAGAAGGAGCGCAGGAAACCCAATGTTCCTGAAAGATTTTCTAACAAGCAGTCCGAAGGCCGACCTGCAGAGCTACCATTTATACTGGCTGCCCGAGAGCGGCAGGGAGAGCGCCAAGGAGAAACTCGCTGTCGTTTTATTTAAGTGCATGAGTAACCAGGATGCCGTGCGTGAGCGCTTTGAGGGGCTGGGCGGGTCCCACCGGGCGTTTCTCATTTCTTTGCTGGGGCGCGAAGGCTACCAGGGCACCCTGCCCGAAGTCCGCTCGGGAACACACGGAGAGCAGATCGCCGACTACGAGGTCGAAACGATTCTTCGTTCCCTGGTTGACGGAGGCTTTGTATACAAGGACCGTAACCAGGCCGGGGGAGGCGGTCGGCACGACCGCTTCACGATCCCGGAGGAGCTTGGCCATGCCCTCCGGCGCACGGTCTCCATAGAGGATCGCGGGCCGATGGAGATGTTGAGTTTGAGGTCTTCCGGCTCCGTGGAGGAGGCCTCCTCCCGCCCGATCAGCCCGATCAGCCGGATCAACAAGCTTGCGGACACGACCCTGCGCAAGGTCGCCCTGAAGGCCGCCGAGGAAAGCCGCGGGATCCTGCCGCATTCAGAGGTCGCGACATGGAAAAACGGCGACTCGGTGGCGCTGGAAACCGACGGCGCGGCCGACGAAGAGGGTCTCTTCCCCCAGAGCTGGCGGGGCCTTCTCGAGGATGCGTCGCTGGGCACGGTTGGGGTGTTGAACCTGAACGATTACGGACTCAAGTTCGAAGAAGAGGCGCTGGTTTTGTACCAGGAGCACCTCTGCGAGGTTTTCCTGGAGAGCAGCCGGGAGCTTGTCGAGGCTAACGAGTCGGAGGTCTTTCTCGGCAGCGACTTCGTCATCGACCTTGAGCGCCTGCTGGACCTGTTGCGTTCCGACAAGCTGGAGGTTACCCGGGAGGGGAGGCTCTACAAAAAAACAGAGGACAGGATCTCATCTTTGTTGATCGCGACCCGGTACCAGGATGTCTTCGAGGGCAAGATTGTTCAGCACCTCCTGGATACGGCTCGCCGTCTCCGCTTCTTCGACGTAGAGGACCATCAGTTGGTCCCCACCCCGCTTCGCCGAAGCGGGTGGCAGGAAAACTCGTTGAGGGAGAAGCTCCAGGCGCTCTTTGAGCTCTTCCTGTCCGATCACCAGGATGGGCATTGGAGCTTTCATCAGAAGAGCCTCAGGAAGCTCTTTCTCGCGCAGCTGCAGGAGACGAGCCCGGGCTCCTGGCTGTCGCTCCAGCCCTTCCTCAGCGCGGTGGTGGCGCGCCTCCTCTCCACCCTGGAGGAAGAGGGAATCCACGAAGAATACCAGGCGCGGTGTGACGATGAGCATCACAGCAAGAGCAGGGGCATCGTGGACCCCATCAAGGTCTCCATGGCGAAGCTCTATCACGACCTGAGCTATTGGGTCGTTCATCGCATGGCGCTCATGGGGCTGGTTGATGTTGGCCTGCACGGTGGCGCCATCCAGTCCCTGCGGCTCTCCGATCTCGGCCAGCGCTTCTTCGGTCTGAAGGACTGGGAGGAGGGAAACTCGCTTGGCCGTCCGGCACTCATCAATCCTGATTTCGAGGTCCTGGTGTTTCCCGAGATGCCGCTGGAGGATGAGGCGAACCTGGTGTTGAGCCGCTTCGCCGACAGGCTGGGCTCCGACCGGGTGAAGCGTTACCGGCTTACGCGCGAGAGCGTCAAGAGAGGTATCTGTTCCGGGTTTACCGCCGAACAGCTCCTCGCCTCACTCAAGGAATACAGCCGCAACGAGATGCCTCACAACGTCGAGTTCTCCCTAAAAGAATGGGCCCAGGGAGTCGAAATTCTCCAGAGGGAACGCGCCACTCTTTTCAGGGGAGAATCTTTGGAGGCAGTCGATCGTCTTGCGGAAGTTTTTGAGCAGCAGAGCATCGCCTTTGAGCGGCTCAATGACAAGGTCGTGGCGGTCCGAGGCGCAAGGGACGGGAAGGTGGCGAAGGACCTTGGGGAGGAGTTTCGCCTGCAGGGCCTCTATATAGAGTAAGAGGTTTCCGTCGAACGCCCGGCTTGCCGCCAGGGATAAAAAAAACCGCGGAGGAGTGCCCGGTAGAGCACCACCCCACGGTGGACGGGTATCAAGAGTTTACTCTCGTAAGTACTACTTCGGTCAAATCGCACTCGGACTTGAGAAAAACCCAGAATGTTCAGCGAGCCCAGTACCATCAGCCTGCTTTGCGAATGCGTGCATCTGCCCACGAAATACACCATTGAGCAGGTTCGTGAGGTCTACAATAAGGTCTGTAATACCAGTGGTTATGAGAACTTTATCCGCACATCGACAGGGGCGCGGATAGAAAAGCAGGGCTCGGAGGGCAGGGGCTTTTCCAGACTTACTTTCGCCGGTGACCGGCTTCAGTTTGCCGAGGATCACATGGGGACAACCGCGGAGCAATTCGGGAAAAAGGTCAGAACGGTACTGGAAGACGCGCTGCCGGGCCTCGGCCTCGGCGTCATCCTGGTGCAGCAGGTAACCGTGCGGGCGGTCTGCACGCCAAACGCCTTCGGTTCGGCGGCCGAGTTCCTGGCCGACAGCATCTTCAGGGTGCCGCAGGATGATCTGCGAGAGTTTGAGCGCCCGGTGAGCCTGCACGGCTTTCGCCTGGTATTCCCGGCCACCAAGGAGCAGCCTGCCGCCTTTAACGTGCGGGTCGAGTCCTATCTGCGTGACCGGCGCTCGGTATACATAGAAAACGTGGGAACTTTTAAAGTTCCGATCCCATCAGGCAATCTCGACCAGATCGAGCGGCAGATCGGGACGGTCTCGGATTTCATCGTCAGCAAGATCATTCCCTTCCTGACGCAATATGACAGGAGAGATGTTGAATGAGTCATTCAAGGGCTATTTTTACCGGGGGTGTCCTGCTGGCGCTGGCGACCAGCCTGGGGCTGGGATGTAGAGAGCTGCTGACGAGAGGGGCCCCGCGGCCGCCCGCCAGGGTGGTTGCGTCAGTGGAGGGGGAGGGGCATCTGGTGAACGTTCGCCAGCTTACCTTTGAAGGGGAAAATGCCGAGGCGTATTTTTCCGGCGATGGCAGCCAGCTGGTTTTTCAGAGCACCCACGGCGAGCTGAAGTGTGACCAGATTTTTGTCATGAATCTTGATGGAACAGGCCGACGGCGCGTGTCGACCGGCAAGGGGCGCACCACCTGCTCGTATTTTGCGCCGGACGGGAGCCGCATCGTTTACGCCTCGACCCACCTGGGCTCGCCGGATTGTCCGCCGCCCCCACCGCCGCCCCCGCCCTATGTCTGGAGGGTTTACGAGGACTTTGATATTTTCAGTGAAAGCGCGGAAGGCGGAGACCTGCGGAGGCTTACCGATGCCCGGGGTTACGATGCCGAGCCCACCTACTCCCGCGATGGCTCGCGCATTGTTTTCACCTCGGCGCGTACCGGCGATCTCGAGATCTGGGACATGAAGCCGGATGGAAGCGACCAGCGTCAGCTGACCGATCTTCCGGGCTATGATGGCGGACCGTTCTTCTCGCCGGACGGGAAGACCATCTGTTTTCGGGCCAGCCGCCCCAGGGGCAAGGACCTTGAGAAGTACAGGACCCTGCTGGCGAAGGGGCAGGTCGAGCCCAGCCGGCTCGAGATCTATGTGATGGACGCGAATGGAGCCAATATCCGCCAGGTGACCAGCAACGGCCGGGCGAACTTCTGCCCCTTCTTTCACCCATCGGGGCGGCAGCTGATCTTTGCGACCAATCAGCACAGCACGGACCGCAGGAAACCCAATTTCGATCTCTTCCTCGTTGATATCGACTCAGGAGAAGAAGAGCGGGTTACCTATTCAGCCGACTTTGACGGCTTTCCAATGTTCTCTCCGGATGGAACCAAGCTGGTCTGGGCCTCGAACCGCTTCAATGAGCGCCCAGGCGAGACCAACGTCTTTATCGCGGACTGGAAGGATTAGCGCCGGGGTCCGGCGGCTCGTTGTCGCTGTCCGGCTTCTGTTTCTGGAAGATCGTTCGCAGCTCCGGAAGGACCACCAGGGCGACTCCGACACAGATCCCGCTGTCGGCGATATTGAAATTGGGCCAGACGTGTTCTTTGCCATCGATGACGATGTACCACTTGATCCAGTCTCGAACGGCCTCCAGGTAGAAGCGATCATAGAAATTTCCCGCGGTTCCGCCGGCGAGCAGGCCGAGCGCTATCACGAAAGACAGGGTCGGGGCCGGGGACCGGCCGAGTGAATACCAGAGCACAGAGGCGATGACCAGCAAGGCGGCACTCGACAGGAGAGCCAGCAGCCCGGTGTGTTCAGAGAACCAGCCGTTGAAGGCCCCATGATTATAATTTGCCTCGAGCTCGAAGAAGCCTGGCACGACGGACTTGGTGTGCTGGGTTACTACAAAGATCTTTTCTCCGTCGCCTGGGGTGGGCCTCATCATGCTCTGGACATCGAGGAGGTCAAATACGGCCGCCTTGCTCCAGAGATCGAGCCCGGCGACGCTTGCAGCGATGAGGAGAAACAGCGCCCAGGCTTTTTTCTTTGATGGCGCCGAAAGTATTTCGCTGGTGGCCGGGGAGTCACTCATACAGGAGATTGTACGGAAGAAGCGGGGCACCGTCATTACCGCGGCACGCGGCTATTCCTTCTTCACCTCCTTGAGCCGCTCGGCGATCTTCTCCAGGGATGTGTCCTGTGGCAGGAGATCACTGGCGGCGCCCACCGCGTTACGGGCGGCCTCGCGGTCGCCATCGAGCCAGGCCTCCATCGCCCGGACCAGGTGGTCAGCGGCCCGGGCCCTGGCGATGTTCTCCGACAGGGCCCGGGCTCGGGCGTTGCCCGGATTTAACGATTTCAGCCGTCCGGCCTCGGAGCGCGCAGCCGCATGGTCGCCTTTTGAGAGCGCGTCGAGGGCGCCGTTGAGCAGAGAGCCCTGCGTGCCGGCCTGGCTGCTATACCAGGCGGCCCCCGCGGTCATCATCAGGAGAACGGCCGCGGCGATGAGACGATGGGACAGCCGGAAGGCGGGGGCGGCTGGGGCAACCGCGAGAGCTTTTTTCTCTATGGCCGCGCGGGTATTTTCCCCCGCAAGAAAGCGGGCCAGGTCCTCGGCAAGCTCGGCGGCGCTTGAATAGCGGCCCTCCGTGTCGCGGGCCATCGCCTTTGTAACGCAGGCCTCGAGCGATGGCGGGATTTCGTCGGAGAGCGAGGAGGGCGATGGCGGCGGCCCGGCCACGATGGCCTCGCGGATGGCGACGGGTTCAGAGGAGTCGCCGCCGGCGATGGTGTAGGGCGCGTTCAGCGTCAGCATCTCGTAGAGGACGGCGCCGAGGGCGTAAATGTCGGAGCCCTTGTGGGCGGGCCAGCTGTCCTGCTGGAGCTCTTCGGGCGCGCGGTAGTGAAGCTCCCCGGCCAGGGAGTGTCCGCCGCCTCCGAAATCTACAAGGAGCAGCATTCCAGATGGAGAGAACATGAGGTTGCCCGCGGAGATCCGTCCATGTACAACCCCAGCTTCGTGGGCGGCCTGCAGCCCGCGGGCCACCTTCTCGAGCATTCTTACGCAGCGGTACAGGTGATCGGGCTGCGGTCCGCCAGCCGCGGTTGCTCCGATCGGGCAGAGGGAGGCCGAGGTACAGGAGCCCTCTCTCAGGCCGGACAGGACCTCTCGGAGTGAGTCGCCGGGCAGGAAGCGCGATGCTGAATACTTCCAGTCATCACAGGAGCCGATGTCCTCTACCGGGAGGATGCTGGGATGGCTGAGACTCCCGTCGCGGGAGAGCTTCTCGAGATCCTCCCATCGTACCCAGGTCTTCGCATGATAGATTTTCAGGGCGTAGAAGCGCCCTTCAGATTCGGCCTTGAAGACCTGTCCACGCGGCCCCTCTCCGCAGCTTTCCAGCAGCGCATAGGGTCCCAGCCTGGACGGCTCTACGCCGACGCAGCTGTTTTCCGCCATTGCCGTTTCTCCACTTCTCTTCAGTTTTCTCTTCGCTGACCTTGTTGTTACGGCAATACAGAGCCAAGGTCAGTGCCGATATACTAAACCTTCTGGCCCTTACAGGCAAGGGGTGGCCTGCGGGCCGATCTCAGGGAGAGGAGGCCTCTTTTAGAAGCGCCTGCAGGGCGGGGCTGACGGCCAGGCCGCCCGGGGGCAGGCGAATTTCAAGTGTCAGGTTTGTAAGCTCCTGCCAGGAACGGTTTTCGTTGAGGTCGAGGAGGTCGTCTACCCATGGCCCCTCGTAGCGTTTCCAGCCGGCGAGAGAGACCCTGAAGGTCCGGCTCTTGGAGCCGGCGATCTGAGACTGCTTAACGAGAACCTCGAGCTCAGCCGGCCCGGCCTCCAGGACCCAGGCCTTGAAGGGCTTCGAGAGCTTGGCCTTGCGGCCGATGGAGCCGGGATTGCGCAGGAGCTCGTCCCGGGCTCCAGGGCGGACCAGCCGGGTGATCCCATCCCCGGTCTGCCAGAATTTCTTTACTCTCAGGGTCGCCAGGCGGAGATTGGCCGGCAGCCCGGCCAGCTTGCCTTTGAGCCTGCGGTTGCGGGCGTCCCGAAGCTGCAGGGTTTCATGTCCCAGGCCCTTTGATTGGGTGAAGACGCGATTTTGTTTTTTTCCCTGCAGGTAGAGGGGGTTGGCAATCCTGAGTAGAAAAAGTCCCTGCCCTTCGTATCGTTTCCAGCGTGGCAGCGAGGAGGCGAGCCTGCGAATGGCCTCCTCGTGGGGAAGGCTGGATTTACGCAGCCTGAGATAGGTGGAGGCGGCCTTGTAGGCGACGGCATCGGGCGCGAGGAACCCCTTGATGTCGAGGCCGTGAAGGGAGAGCGAGGCGCCGCTTTTTTCCCAGTCCGCCAGGCGGAGGCGAATCTTTTCGATTCGGGCCAGGTCTTCGTCAGTCGGCCTGGCCGGATCCGGAACCTTTTTGCCGGCCGGAGCTTTCTTAGCCGCCGGGGCAACTTTTTTTACCACCTCGGCAGCAAGGGTCCCGGCGGGGAGGAGAAGCGCCAGGGCGAGCAGATAAGGGTAAAAAGAGCACTTTGCAGTCATAGAGGCATCCTAACGCCATGGCAGCGATTTGAACAATTTTTTCAGCCATGAGGGCCGCAGGCCGATAACAGAAGAGGCGAAAGCCATCAGGTAAATAAGGTGTCCAGCGCGGGAGGTGAAGGCGACAGCGTGGCGAAGAAGACCGCTCCAGAACAATCCGGAAAGCCGGGGCTCCGGCCAAAGACTTTTGGCCGGGCGACGGCTCTGTTTTTCTTTTCAGGCGCGCTGGGGCTCGGCTACGAGCTGGTCTGGATCAAGAAGGCGGCCCTGGTGGTTGGCGCGAGCCAGATCGCCCTCTCTACGGTGCTGACCTCGTTTTTCCTGGGAATTGCGCTTGGCGGATATTTTGTCGGAAGCAGGCTTCGCTCCACGCGCCGCTCGCCGCTTTTCATTTACGGAATTTTTGAGCTGGTGATCGGCCTCTTTGCCCTGGCCTTCCCTTTTCTTTTCTCCCTGCTGGAGCAGACCTACGGCGTGCTCTATCCCGTCGCGGAGGGGGTCGGCGGAGGCCTCTTCGCGCTGCGTTTCGGGCTGCTGTTCGCCCTTGTGCTCGTCCCGACCTTTTTTATGGGCGGCACGCTTCCTCTTCTGCTGGATGGGCTGGTGGCCGAAGACCGCGCGATTGGTTCGCGGACCAGCTTCCTCTACGGCGTCAATATTCTGGGCGCGGTGGCGGGGGTCCTGTGCACCGCCTATTTTGCCATCCCTGCGCTTGGCATGAACGGGACCAGCGTGGCCGGGGGCGTCGGCAATCTGTTGATCGCCGGCGCGGCGTTTCTTTTCTTTCGCCAGTCGGCTCCGACTCACGCGATTGCCGGGAAGGTCAGGCTGGGTTGGTTCTTCCCCGCGGCGGCCTTTCTTTCCGGCCTGGTCGCGATCGCCTACCAGGTCGCCTGGTCGCGTTATTTCTCTCTCTTTCACACAACCAGCGTTTATTTCACGGCGATGCTCCTGGCGGTGTACCTGCTGGCCCTGGCGGCGGGGAGCCTGGCCCTCTCCCCCGTGCTTCGTACGCGCTGGAGTCCGCTCAAAGTCCTCGGGGGATTGCAGGGGCTGGTGCCGTTCTTCGCTCTTACGATGATCTACTGGTGGCGGACAGCGGAGCACAGCGTGGCCTTGCAGGGCAAGCGGATCACCCTTCCCGATGGGAGCGTCCGGGTAGTGCCGCTGGAGACCCTCGAGATCGACCACCTGAACCCGTCATATCTGATGTTCTGGAGCGAGAAGGCGGACGCGATATTTTTCGCCCCGCTTTTCCAGATCGCCCTGTGTATTTTCATCCCGGTAGCCTTGATGGGCGCGGGGCTGCCGGCCCTGATCGCGGCGGCGGTCCGGAACGCCTCCGCCCTGCGCCCGGTTTCCGGCCGGCTTGTGTTCTGGAACACCATCGGCTCGAGCCTTGGCGGCTTCCTCGCAGGCTACGTTTTCCTCCATCTCCTTGGCCTGCATGCGACGCTCGTCCTGCTGGGCGCGGGCTCACTGGTCCTGTCGGGCGCCTGCCTGCTGAAGGCCAGAACCCTTCAGCCGGCGGGGGGAGAGGCTTCCTCCTCCAGGGGCCGCGGAAGCATCCTCCTCGTCGCGGCTCCCCTGCTCGGGCTGGCCAGCGTTCTCTACTTCGGTTTTTCCGAAGACATCACCCGGCAGACGATACTCCAGGATGGGTATGGCAAGAACCCTGCCCGGGGCGAAACCAGGCTGGTCGAGATCAACGAGGGGCCGCTTACGACCTCCTGGATCTTTGATGGGCCTGACAGCATCCAGGTGGGGGCGGGACATGTCTCGCTGGCGGTAACCTATAAGAAGTACTGGTCGACCCAGGCTATCCAGGGGCATGTGCCGATTCTTTTTTACCCCGGCACGGACCTGCCTAGCGATTGCCTGGGGATTTGCCTTGGTTCCGGCCAGTCCTTCGGCGCGCTCCTGATGTATCTGCCGGAAGACGGCCGTCTGGACGTGGTCGACATTTCGGAGGAGATGATAGAGCTCTCGTTGCGGAACTACGGCGAATACAACCACGGTCTTGGAAAAGACGGCCGGGTCAGGATCCATCTCGACGATGGGCGCCATTATGTTGACCGTGCTTCCGCGAGCTCCTATGACCTTGTCTCGATGGAGCCGCCGCCACCAACGGCGGATGGAGTGTGCAGCCTGTATTCCCGGGAGTTCTATTCCGGGGTTCGCCGCATTTTGCGTCCGGGGGGCGTCTTCATGCAGTGGCTTCCGCTCTACAGGATCACCCCCGCGGACACCCTGGGCATCGTGAAAACCCAGGCGGCGGAGTTTCCTTTTACCTTCGTGGTCAAGGTCGGCCGGGATGACTTCATGGTTCTGAGCTACCCATCGAGGCCGCAATTTGAGCTGGAGGCGCTGCGTCAGCGCTGCCGGACCTTCGCCCGGGAAAAGAAGATAGCCGGCTCGCGCTGGACCGCTCTTTGTCGCCACGAGATGTCCTCCCTCGAGGGAGTGCTGTCGACGGTGGTCATGGGGCCTGAGGAGATCGTGAGCCTCAAGGCCCCGATGCTGTACGATGATGACACCCAGCGCCTGAGCTATTCCAGCGGCGACCGTGAACTGCTGCGTCTCTACCGAGGGCCGGCGCTTTCACCGCTGGCCTTTGCCGCCTTACGGCTGAGCCCCTTCACCTCTCTCTCGGCCTATTTCAATCCGCCGCTCGAGGCGGCCCTCGCGGGCGAGCTGGAGAGAGAGCGCGCGAGGGCCCTGGCCTTCTTCCGGGTTCCGGACCCGGTCCAGCTGGCATCCCAGGCGCAGGCCTACACGCGGAGCGTCACGGGGGCGGAGCGGGCCGCCTGGGCCATCGCCGTGGCGGGCAGTTACGATGCCGCGCTCAAAAAAGAGGACGCGTTCGAGTGGATCGGCAAGGCCCTGGACAGCCTGCCCGGCGCCGCGCAGCCCGTTCAGCAGCGTCGTGTTCGCGAGATGGTGCGGAATCGCATCGCGGTGTATTACGCGGTCACCGAGAAGTGGATCAATGCCCTCGAGAAAGGGCATCCGGGCTCGCCGCTGGTGGTCGCCATGCGGGCCGAGCTGGAAGGCTACAAGCGTCGAGCGGCGGCGAAGAACGCGCGGTATCTCTTTCCCTGAGCGGGTGGTTCATCGCGGTTTATCAAAGAGCTTCGCGACCTTCGAGTGGTCGCCGAGCTTGTGGATGGTGTTATAGATTTCCTGTGAGACCCGGGCCCCATCGACCCCGGTGAGCTTGTAGCGAATGAGCATCTGCATGCAGGGTTTCATATCCTCGATCTCCAGGAAAACCGAGCGCCCATCTTTTGAAACGATGGCCGATTTGACGGAGACCTTGTCTCGGCCGATCTTGCCATCGGAGAGCTTGTAGTCCTTTGAGCCATACTGCTGACGCCAGAGGTAGTTCCATCTCTCGATGGAATAGCGGGCGGCGCTCGCGGCGCGTTTCCGCTCCAGGGGGTCTGAGAAGGTAAGGACGAGACCCCTGGTGGTGGCGTGGAGCTTGAGCGGAGTGTGCATGGGCTTGCCGGTATGGCGTATGCGATAGAGGCCGCCCGCCCGGGTCCGGTTGCCGGCCCAGCCGAAGAGCCCACAGAGATACAGGTGCTTGTCGCCGGGGTGAAAACGTCCGCGCATGATACCGGTGGGGAAGATCGGGATGTCGAGCTTGGTAGCACCGCCCTGCATCAGGTCGCCGGCCTGTTCATGGAGGATGTGCGAGATAGCGCCGGTTCCATAGGACAGGGAGATCAGGTGTCCTCCCAGCGGCCCCCAGCTGCCCTTGGGGACCCAGAGCTGTTCAGCCGGAGAGCGGTCATAGCGCGGGTGAAGCCAGCAAAGCGGCGGATCGTACGAGGTGGGCTTCTTGCCCTTGTGGAAGGACCACATGTAGCCATAGAAGCCGCCCTTCTTGACCCAGTTGATCCGGTTGGCGGGGGTCCAGTGACCCTCCTGGTCGCTGGTGAAAAAGGTCCCATCCGGATTTACGCAGAGGCCGTTAGGGGCGCGAAAACCGTTGGCGAGGATCTCTGTTCTTGACCCGTCCTTGCTGACACGGAGGATGCTGCCGTGCTGGGGGACGACGGAATCCTTGGCATGGCGCCCACCCTTGGTGTAGTAGAAATTGCCAGCGGCATCGGTCTGGAGGTCCATGGCGAATTCATGGAAGTGCTCGGTAACTTCCGCGTCATTGTTGAAATTCTCGTAATGGTCGGCTTCGCCATCGCCGTTCAGGTCTCGGAGAACGGTGATCTGGTCACGGCCCAGGACATAGATGGTTTCATCGACGATCTTGAGCCCGAGAGGCTGGAACAGGCCGGTTGCGATTCTTTGCCAGGAGAGCTTTCCGGACTTCGTTCCCAGGCCGTCAACCAGCCACACATCGCCCATCCAGGTGCAGGCGGCGGCGCGCCGGCCATCGGCAAAGAAGTCAAAGCCGCCCAGGCGCATCCAGGAGTTCCAGGGATTCTCCATGGGCGCGGTCAGGATGTCGACGGCGAAGGCGCCGTTGTCGGCGCCGAACCGGGTCTCGGTCTCGAGTTTTTCTTTCCAGCGCGGCGGTCCGCCTTTCGTCAGGGGCGAGAGGTCGGCGGGCTTGCCCGCATTGAGGGACGCAGCGTATTTTTCAAGATTCGCGGCCGGCCCCTTCCAGATCGAGAGCTTGAGCCGCCCCCCGGCCTTGTCGCCCGAGGGGGTGAGCTTCAGCCGGAGCTGCGAAGCTTCCGGTTGCCAGCGCGAGGAGATGCCCGCGCCTCCGCCGGAGAGGCTTACAAGCGTAACCGGGCCCGCGTCGCCCCCGGCCCGGTCCCCCAGGAGGACAAGGGTTGAAGCGGCGGAGCTGTCGTCCTTTCCTTTTTTGAGGCTGCCGCGCTCCAACAGAGACAGGGGCCCTCCGCCGAGGGCACAGGCCAGCATGGTCAGGGCGCGATCGGCATCCTTGATGTTCAGGGTCCGGTTCATTTCCTGGCCGCCGGCCGTTTTGCGATAGGATGCGAGCTCGAGCAGGTTGGCGTTGCCAACGGAATAGGAAAGAACGACCTGGTCCTTGTTCAGGTAGAGGCCCTTGAAATGGGCCCACTTTCTGGGAAGGGGGCCGTAGGGCAGCGCCCGCGGATCCTTGAACGAGCCGTCCTCGGGCCGGGCCCAGCCCGGAGCCTGCGGATTGAGGAAGACCGGGTTCCCCGAGATCGATGAATGTGTGCCATGCGAGCCATCCCATGAGATGTTGCGCATATTGAGGAGCCCGCCGGTCCAGCCGGCAGAGAAACGCAGGAGATCGGTGTCGAACAGCATCGCGGCGCTGTCGGCCGACCCCGCCGCCGATGTCCACTTGCCATCGACCCGGAGGACCAGTCCTTTATAGGTCAGGTTTTTGCCGGGGCCGGGGGCCTGTACAGAGCCTGAAAAGAAGGGGCCATAATTCATATCAAGCCACTTCTTGCCGGTCTGCGCGTTGGTTTGCGACGAGAGGAAGAGAAGACTGAGGAGCAAAGCCGGGGTGGCGAGGACGCGAGAGTTCATCTTTAACCTCATTAAAACAGGCGGGATGTTGAAGCCCGCATTGTAGGCGATGGGGGAGTCCTTATGGGGCTGGATTCCTGTTTACGCCAGGGCCTTCGGGCGGCCGAAGGGGGGCCGTGGGGACATCGACGGGAGCGGCGAGATTGACATCAGAGATGCTCTCGGCCTTCCGGGATATCTTTTCAGCGAGGGAGAGCCGCCGATTTGTCTTTCAGTCGCTGATTGCAACCGGGGCGGCAATGTCGATATAACAGATCCTGTTACAGTGCTGGTTTATCTTTTCCAGGGGGGCGTTGATCTCGAGCCTCTAAGTGTAGAGGAGCTGGACGAGTGTGTCGCGGGCGCGTGAGCAACCGAGCTGGCCGTTTGTTTGTTGATGAAGGAGAGCAAGATGAAGAAGTGTGCAAAGCTCGTGTGGGTTGTGGCTTTGCTGGGTATCCTGGTCGCCCAGCCCGGCTGTATGTCCCTCGATCACCTTATGGATCCAGAAGCAGAAATCTCCATTTACGGCGGCACTGCGGCCTCCCTCCGCGAGATGGAGGACCCAGAAACCGGGTGGTGGGGGACTCTTTTCAGGCTTGTCGACCTCCTGCCGACTGTGGCTGTAGACACCGTTCTAATACTGCCTGTGGCGCCGGTACAGCTGATGCGGTGATTGCGCGACGAGCCGGCCTCGGCAGGGGAGGCTTCTTCAGTTGTCGAGGTTGCTGAGCCCGTGGGGAAGACAGCTCAGCCGCCGGATCTTTATATTCCTGTAGTGGCATTCAGTGGGTGGGCCGCCGTGGATCTGCAGGCCGATCCGACCGGCCGGCTCAACGGCAGGGTCGGTCTCGGTATAGTCGACCGTTGGAAAGCCGTTGACCCAGATGCGGACTCGCGGCCCGATCGCGAGCACCCGGAGGCGGTTCCAGCCGTCCTGCTTCACCGCCTTGAGCAGAGGCACCTGTTCGGGCTCGTCGAGCATTCTTGCGCGGCGCGACTCGTCATAGAGCAGGCCCCAGATGAGGCCGGCGCTCCATTCTCCGATGTCGCATTGGTAGCCGATCATCTCGTGGCTGCCGGCGACCCTTTCGCTTCGGAACTGGACCCCGGCATTGCGGCCCGTGCCGAGGAGGCGGGCTTCGAAGCGGAGATCAAAGTCTCCGAAAGATTCTTTCGAGGCCAGGAACTCGTTATGGGGGATTGGCGAATCGAGGCGCCCGGCGATGAGGGACCCGCCCTCAACCCGGAAGAATCGAGAATTTCCCTCCCATCCGGCGAGACTTTTTCCATCGAAGAGAGGCTCGAAAGGCGGTGGCTCCGCGGGCGTTGGCAGCAGGTCGCAGGAGACCCATGTGGTCAGCGCGAAGATGCAAAGGAGGAGAAAGGACGAGCGAGGCACATCCTGGGTTTTTTCAGGCGCGGCCGGCCGCACCGCGGCTTCAGGGAAAGACCCAGCCTTCGGACTCATCGTAGCGCAGCTGGTTACGTTCGACCTTTTCCTGGGCTTCCAGGCTGAGGCGAATCCAGGGAAGATATTTAAGGCGAGGGATCCCGATGGGCTCGCCAGTAGCTTCGCAGATCCCGTAGCTGCCATCGCTGAGCTTGCCGAGGGCGACATCGATTTCCTGGACATCCCGGGCGCCGCTCTCCGCCAGCCGTAAAGAAATATCGGCGGTCTGGGCGTTGGTGGCCTGGTCGGCTTCGTCTCCACCGGAGGTCGTACGGTTTTCGTGCGTTCCAATGTGTTCGGCTTCGATAGCCTCGAGAGTGCCGGCAAGCTCCCCTCTTCGCTCCAGCAGCTTTTTGCGAATCAGGCGGAGGTCGGTTTTCTTGATCCTTTTCGCGAGCGGCGGGAGCCGCTTCATCGCCTCTTCGATGATGGTTCTCTCATCCGGGGGGGGCGCGGCGGGCGGCGCTTCTTTCTTTGCCGTAACCTTCTTCTTGGCTGGCGCTTCTTTCTTTGGGGCGGTTTTCTTTTTTGGGACCGGCGTCTTCTTTTTTGGGATCGGCGTCTTCTTTTTTGGGATC
>CAUZHA010000102.1:0-16432 GCA_963579555.1 Planctomycetes bacterium UBA1146 | reverse complement strand
AGTCTGTGAGTCGCTGAAACAGGCGGCCTCCCTGGAAAAGAAGAAGCCCCGCAAGACCTTGTCTTGCGGGGCTTTGTACTGGTGCGCCCTCAGGGATTCGAACCCCGGACCCGCTGATTAAGAGTCAGCTGCTCTGCCAACTGAGCTAAGAGCGCGTAGTGTTTATTTTCTCGCATTCACGGCCGGGTGGCCATGAAGCAGGACGAGTTATTAGACCTTGAAGTGGGTTCCTGTCAAGAGGCTGGAGTAGCGAAAAAGTTAGACCCCTCCGGTAATATTCCACCGGAGAGGTCTTTTTCTGGCACGCCCGCCAGGACTCGAACCTGGAACCATTGGCTTCGAAGGCCACTACTCTATCCAATTGAGCTACGGGCGCATTATTTGCGGACGATTCGCAGTGCGGAATTATAGAGGTTTGTCGTGCCGACTGGAAGCAGGCAACCGTCAGTACCGACTTTAGCTTTTTTCGGTTATTTCAGAGGATTATCAGGCTGCAAAAACGCTTCGGCTCGGGGGGCTTTCTGCCGAAAGATACTTGTAGCCCCAAGGGCAGCAGAGGCAGAAAAAATCATGAGTACACAGACACTATTCAAGAGCACCGGTAAGACTGAAATCCATCAGATGCTGGACAACCTGACCGGTATTCTCGACCTGGAATTGCAGTACTCGCGGAAATTTACCGAGGTGCTTCGTTGCCGGGTTGAGGCGGAGGATCGTGACGATTTCAATGAGCGCGAGCAATGCCTGGTGGCGGAGAAGGAACTCCTTGGCAACCTGGCGATGATCGATCGCGAACGGGTCGCCGCCGTGGGTGAGCTCAGCCTGGCGTTTGGCTGTCGCAGGGAGCAGCCGATGAGGATCGCCGAGTTGATCCTCTACGTGGATCCGGAATACCGCGATGTGCTGCTCGATGTTCGAGAGCTTCTCAGGGATTGCGCCGATGAGATCGAGTCACTCAATAACGTCAACAACCGGTTTCAGCGCCTCAGCGCTACTGGAATGGAGCTCTACTTAGGGGTTGATTGCGGTGCCTCGGTAGACCTTGAGGAGGTCCTTGCCTTTGAGGAAACGGAATCCACCGGTCTCCAGCAGGCGGTGGAACCCTCTCTCGCCGACTTGCAGGAGGAAGAGCTTCCTGAAGGTTTCAATGCCCTGCTCGACGAAATCTTCGGAGACGACTGAGGGGCCAGAGCCTCTTACTAAATTAAAACACGTTTGATCAGGGGCTTGTATCCCGGCGGAATGCCTGTACAATCCTCTTTTCTCGTGTCCTCGTTATCATAACTCCACCAGTGGCTTCACGATAGATGCACTATAAGCTATTCGTTTTCGATCTGGACGAGACCCTCTGGACGGTTTCCGAGGGGCTCTGTTCATTGCTCAAGCCTCCCTTTAACTTCACCGCTCCCGATCGCCTGGAGACGAACGAAGGTTTCTGGATTGAGCTTAAGCCTGGAGTCCATAACCTGTTCACTTTTCTCAAGGAACAGGAAGTGTATATCTCCCTGGCCAGCCGTAACGACCACAAGCCGACGATGGAGATTCTCTCGGCTTTCGGGTTATCCGATGGCCTGACCTATCCGCAGATTGGCTGGCGCCCCAAGAATGATATGCTCACCCGGATCATTCGAAACATCCACAGGCGCGACAAGGTCAAGATCAAGCCGGACGAGGTTTTCTTTCTCGATGACTGGCCGGACAATATCAAGCCGGCAAGGGACTGGGGCGCGACAGCGCTGCTCTATGGGCAGGATGTCCTCAGCCACGACGAGCTGGTCAGCATGCTGCGGTGAAGAGGACCTGTTCCTGGTGAAATTCCCGGCGCAATTACGGCTGAAAGTTTCTTACGCTTTCAACCAGGGCCTCGACAGGTTATATTTCCATCATGTTTGAGCTGGGTAGATTTCTCCAGCTCATGGGGCTCGTCGTAGTTCCCATGGCTTTTCTCTGGCCCGAGCCAATGATGATGTTCGGTGTCCTGATGGTGGGTGCCGGGTTTTTCCTCGTTGGCAGGTACCTGGTTGGGAACAGTGACTGAATAACGAACGCTCACGGGGAGGTGAAGAGAGTTTGTCTCGCAAGGATTATCCTGCTACTCCAGGGGATGAAGGCCTGCAGGAAGAGGCGGCCGTCGAGCGCGATCAGTCATCTTCCGCCGATGCGGATGACACGTCCGCTTCCTACACGTCCGGGCGGAGCCTCGAGGAACAGGCTGAAGAGAGAAGCCTGCGCCCGACAAGTTTCCAGGATTTTATTGGGCAGTCGCAGGTGATCGACAATCTTCGCATAGCTGTCCAGGCCGCACGCGACAGGGGGGAGGTTCTCGATCACATTCTTCTCTCCGGCATGCCGGGGCTTGGCAAGACATCGATCGCGATGATTCTTGGAGGAGAGATGGGAGCCGGGAATACCCACGTACTGTCCGGGCCCACCCTCGAGCGAGGCAAGGATGTTGTCGGCACCCTGACGCAGCTCGCCAGGGGCGACTTCCTGTTCATCGATGAAATCCATCGCATGTCCGCTCATGCCGAGGAGTTCCTTTACTCCGCCATGGAGGACTTTCGAGTCGACCTGATCATCGAAAGCGGGGTGGACTCGAGGAGCATCAAGGTTGACCTGAAGCCGTTCACTCTCGTGGCGGCGACGACGCGGGAGGGGCTTCTTACGGCGCCTCTGCGCAGTCGTTTCCAGATTGTTGAGAAGCTCGAGCCCTATCCATCCTCGGACCTTGCCCGGATCCTCGAACGCTCCGGAGGGCTGCTGGGCTGCGATATCGAGCAGGATGCCTGTGGCCAGCTCGCATCGAGAAGCCGGGGCACGCCACGCTTCGCCAACCGCTTTCTGCGAAGGATTCGCGATGTGGCGCAGAGCCGGGGAGATTGGAAGAGCGGCGACCTCGTGAAGGTAGATGACGCGGCGGTAGCCGAAGGCCTCGAACGCCTGGGTGTTGACGAGAACGGCCTCGATCGCGTGGACCGGAAGATTCTCAACGTATTGTTCAGCAACGGCGGCGAAGCCGTGGGATTGAAAACCCTCGCGGCCACGGTGGGAGAAGAGCAACGCACCATTGAGGAGGTCTACGAGCCCCACCTGATCCGGGAGGGTCTGATCCATCGCACGGCGCGCGGCCGCTGCGCCACCAGGAAGGCGGCTGAACTTTATGGCGACCCCTCGGGCCAGCCGAGCTTCGTCTGATTTCCTTCTTTAATTTTCTTACCGGGTTTTCTACGTGATCCATGCCCTTCCCGCGTCGACTCTGTGAAACCATCCTCCTCTGCGGCCTGCTCTTCGCATACGGTTGCCGGGAGAAGCCGGCGCCCCCGGTTCCGCTTGATCCGGCTGGTGTCGAGATCCGTGTCGGCGTTCTCTCCGCCGAGCGCATCCTGTTGAGGATGCCGGGCAGGGTGGAAATTCGGCCGCTCGCCGGCGGTGGGGTCCTCTATCGCGGCGAGCTGCCGGGTACTGTCGCCGCGATCAGCTCCGCGGCCGGGATTGAGCTTGCGGGGATGGCTTTCGCCGGGGACGTGAGGCTGGCTCCTCTCGGTGACGGAGCCGGGGAGGCGGGGGTCGACTCCGAGCCGGGGGCGGGGCCGAGACCGGAGAGGCTTCCGGCTCTCTACCATCGAGCTGGGGCCGATTTTACCGTGACGGCCATCTTCGATGGGTCTGAGGCGAGCTCGTACCGGGGGGCGCTCGAGCTGCGCTCGGATGATGGCCTGGTCCAGGCTGTGAACGCTCTCGACCTGCAGTTTTACCTGCTGGGGGTGGTCGGAGCTGAGATGCCCGCCTATTTCGAGGCGGAGGCTCTCGCCGCACAGGCGATCGTCAGCAGAACCTTCGCTCTCTACAACATCGAGCGCGCGCGCTCGAATGCCCAGCCGAGGGTTTTCAGAGCGACCACGGGTTTCCAGGTCTACAAGGGCTTCTCGGCGGAGACCAGGAGTACTCGCAAGGCGGTGGCGGCGACCCGGGGACAGGCTCTCTCCTGGAGGGGCGCTCTTTTCTCCAGCTATTTTCATTCAACCTGCGGCGGGCGCACAGCCAATGCCGCCGAGGCACTGGGAGTGACCGCGATCACGCCGTTGGCCGGGGTTGCCTGCGCCGGCTGCGCCGGCAGCAGCTTCTACCGCTGGAACTCCATGCTGGCCTCGAGTGAGCTAGAGGACGTGGCGCGGCGGTACCTGCGGAAGAACAGCCCGGAGGTAGACCTGGGGGCTATCGAGGAGCTCGAGGTGATTGAGCGGGCCGCTGACGGCCGGGCGATCTATCTTCGCCTGCGGCATTCTCTCGGTTCTTTTGAGTGGAGGGCTGACAGCTTTCGCCTGGCTGTTGAGGCCCGGTTTCCAGGTACGGTTCGGAGCACGGCCTTCACTCTCCTCAAGGCTGAATCAGGGGAGTGGGTGCTCAACGGCTCAGGATTTGGCCATGGAGTCGGGCTCTGCCAGATGGGCGCCCGGGGAATGGCTCTCAAGGGGACAGGCAGCCGGAAGATCCTTCAGCACTACTACCCGGGCAGCGAATTGATGAAGGCCTACTGATGGTTCGCCGCTTGCTCCCGGGGCCCGTTTAGAGCAGACTTGCCTTCCCTTTTTTATGCGGGTATCCCATGAGTGACTCTCCTCTTGAATTTTCCGTCATCGACCTCGATGAGTCCTGCGCTGCGAGGCGGGGGCTGCTGAAGCTCCCCCATGGAGAGGTGGAGACTCCGGCTTTTCTTCCGGTGGGCACCCAGGGTTCCGTCAAGGCTGTCACGCCGGAGCAGGTCGCGGAGACCGGCGCCCAGATGATTCTTGCCAACACCTACCACCTCTCCCTGCGGCCTGGTTCTGACGTCGTTCGAGAGGCCGGAGGGCTGCACTCGTTCACAGGCTGGAAGGGACCGATCCTGACCGACAGCGGCGGCTACCAGGTTTTCAGTCTCGGCGAGTTGAACAAGGTAGATGATGATGGCGTGACCTTTCGTTCTCATATCGATGGGGATGAGGTCCGGCTGACACCATCGCGCTGCATGGAAATCCAGAACGACCTCGGTGCCGATATCATCATGGCCTTCGACGAATGTCCTCCCTACCCCGCCTCCCGTGAACAGGTAGCGAAGGCGGTGGAGAGGACGACCCGCTGGGCCGGGCTCTGCCGGGCGGCCCATCGGCGCGATGCGGAGCAGGCGCTCTTCGGTATCGTCCAGGGTGGCTGCTTCGATGATCTCAGGCAGGAGTCCGCTCGCCAGCTTCTCGACCTCGATTTTCCCGGCTACGCCATCGGGGGCGTGAGTGTCGGTGAACCGCCGGAGGACATGAGGCGGGTTGTCGAGGTGACTGCTCCGCTGCTGCCGCCCGGTCGGCCCAGGTACCTGATGGGAGTCGGCATGCCGGAGGACCTGGTTGACCTGTCGCTGCAGGGAATCGACCTGTTCGATTGCGTCGTCGCTACCCGGCACGCTCGAAACGCCAATCTCTTTACGTCGAAGGGGGTGGTGAAAATACGAAACAGCACCTGGGGCCGGGACTTCAGTCCGCTTGACCCGGACTGCTCCTGCTATACCTGCCGTGAGTTCTCACGATCGTATCTGCGCCATCTCTATCACCGGGCTGAGATCCTTGGCCCGGTTCTCGGGACGATTCACAACCTTACCTGGTTCCAGCGCCTGATGTTCGATTTGCGGGAGGCTATCAGCGCCGGCAGGGGGCTGGAGTTCCGAAAAAGTTGCCATGAACGGGGTATTTTCTCTGATCGGTCGGCTCCAGCCGGCTGAGAGAGGGAAAACGTTTGCATGCGTCGCAGCTATGGTTATGCTCGGTCTTTTCGGCATTCCCTGTGAGGACCTGATCTTATGTATATCCCCTGGCTTACGGACTTCGTGATATTCGCCCAGCAAAACGGAGCGCCTGCCGCCGGCCAAGGTGCCGAGGAGGCTCCCCAGGGTGGTTTCGGCATGTTCGTTCCCCTGATCGGAATTTTCCTGATCTTCTGGTTCCTGATTATCCGTCCGCAGAGCAAGCAGCAGAAGGAACGAAAGCGCAAGGTCAAGAGCGCCAGGAAAGGTGACAACGTCGTGACCATTGGCGGCGTCTACGGCAAGATCGTCAAAGAAACCGAGCTGGATGTCGTCCTCGAGGTCGATAAACACAGCAAGACGCGTATCCAGTTCCAGAGGATAGCGATCCAGGATGTCATCAACAGCGCAGCGGTCCAGGAGGCCGCCGAGTCGCAGGAGGAATCCGACGGCAAGGCTGAATCCGAGTTAGAAGCTCCACCGATGACAGGGCCTGAATAGAGTAGAGCAATGGAACGAATCTGTTTTCCCAGGCTGTCCCTGAGCTTTCCCCTCCTGCTGTTGGGGGTGCTGACCCTTCCCCTGCTTCTGGATGACAGGAGCGAGGCGGGACTGGATCGTTCCCAGGCTGTCTCAGAGTCCCAGCCTGGTGGCCAGGGGCCGGTCGAGACTGGTATTCCAGGGCGGCAGGAAGACCGGGACGAGGATTCGGTTCCGGCGCAATTGTCCGGCCTCGACACAGGCCGCGCCTTCTCTCCGCAGTGCAGCGAGCGAATTGAAACCGAATTCTCCCGTGCGGCTGAAATCCCCGGGTCATCGACGCAGGCCGGGGAGCTGGCTCTGCACAGGCCCGCCGATTTGAGGCTGGCGCCGCCCGCCTCGCAAAGCTGGAAGCATCACCCGGTTCGCGGTCCTCCCGCGGCCTGAGACTGCTCGCGCCAGCCGGTCGACGGACCCGGCCCGAGGCTCTTCAATCGATCCGAAAATTCCGTCGACAATAGAAAATAGATTTATCCCTTGTTGAGGAAAGACAATGATTAAGCGAACGCTTACAGGCTGGGTCATGGTGGCCATTTTTATCGCTCTGTGCCTCTGGATCGTCGATCCAGCGGGAGGCTTCAAGAGCATTAACCTCGGAATCGATCTCCAGGGCGGAACTGAGCTTCAGTACAAGCTGGACCTGAGCAGTGTCAGGGCGGCCTCGGCCGATGTGGCGGATGAGGTCAAGGACATCATCTCCCGGCGTCTTGATATCTACGGTCTCAAGGAGATCCGTATAGCTATCGAGGGAGAGGATCGGCTCGTAGTTACAATTCCTGGAGGTGCCGGCGCCGACACCACGTTCATCGAGGAGCAGATCGCGACGGCTGGAAGCCTGCAGCTGCAGCTGGTGGTGACCGCGCCGGAAAATAATACCGATGCGAAGAAAGCCGAGTACATCAAGGTAGAACGCGAGTACAAGGTCGCGTTCGCGAACTACGTGACGGTCGCGCGCGAGTGGGATGAGCGCCAGGCTGCTGCTAAAAAGGCCGGAGGCGCTTTCACCGAACCCGAGCCGAAGGCGCCCTCGGAGCCTTCTTACCTGGTGCGGCCAAGCATGAGGAAAGAGGTCGTCAACGGAGAATCGGAGTTGGTCGAAGACAGGATAATGGTCCTCTCGAATAAGGCGGGAGACAAGGTTGAGGGAGAGCTTATTGATTCCGCTTCCTATGCTCGTGATCCTGACACCATGAGGCCCATGGTGACATTCGGCATGAATGCGCTGGGCTCGATCCAGCTCGGCGAGCTCACGGGCTCCAATCTCAACAGTCCGCTCGCTATCGTACTCGACAACCAGATTCGCTCGTCTCCGGACATCAAGAGCAGGATCTCTTCAAATGGACAGATCACGGGTGATTTCACGGACCAGGAGGTGACCAGTATCGTCACCATCCTGAAGGGGGGAAGCCTGGTGGCCCCGCTCACGCTGATCTCGAGATATAAGGTCAGCGCCCTGCTTGGAAAGGAAGCTGTTACATCCAGCACCAAGGCCATTTTCATTGGACTCATCCTGGTCTTCATCTCAATCGCTAGTTTCTACCTGCTTGCCGGCATGGTGGCTAATTTCGCGCTGGCCTTCAATATCCTCGGCGTTCTCGCCTATGTGGCCTGTTTTCGCCAGACCCTGACCCTGCCGGGCGTCGCCGGAATCCTTTTGACGATCGGTATGGCGATCGATGCCAACATCCTGATCTTCGAGAGGGTTCGAGAGGAAAGGGATCGGGGGAAGACGCTGCTGCAGTCACTGACCACGGGCTACCAGCGAGCCTTCTCGGTGATCTTTGACTCGAACCTTACGACCGTTATCACGGGAATCGTTCTCTTTAATTTCGGAACAGGTCCTGTGAAGGGCTTCGCGATAACCCTGATCGCCGGAATCATCATCAGCTTTGTATCGTCGCTCTTCGTCACGAGACTGATCCTCAGCTGGTTCCTCAACGTCCGCCCGGGCATGAAGTTTCGGATGAACCGTGTCTTTGCAACGCCCACGATCAAATTCAGCAATATCCAGAAGCCCTTCCTGCTGATCTCCTGCCTGGTCATCATCGGCTCCTGGATGGTGGTTATCCCCAAGGGGACGGATAATTACGGAATTGATTTCAATGGCGGAGCCCGGGTCGGATTTACGCTGAGCGAGGCCAGACTTCGCTCCGAGGTGGAGGAGATGGTTGCGGAATTTACGAGTGAGACCGCCACTGATGAGAACAAGGAACTCTTCAAGGACTTCCGTCTGCAGGAACTCAACTCCGTCAGCGGTAAGCCGGGTCGGAAGTTCATTCTCATGACCAGCATCGACCAGAAGGCTGCCGAGAAGGTTTCGAAAGACGCGGCAGCGCCGATGGTCGCCAAGAAAGCGCCGATGGCCGCCGAGAAGGTGCGCGGAAAGCTCGAGGCGAAGCTGAAAGAAAAGGGACTGCTGCTTCCTTCTCCCTTCTCCGTGAATTGGCAGGATACGGGAGCGACCAGCAGTCTTGTGCTGGATGTGAACCTCGAGAGGACCGGTGAATTTATTCCCGAGACTCTCAAGGAGAAGGTCAATACTGTTCTCGAGTCCGACGACCTGGCAAAGAAGAATGACACCTTCCCCGGGCTGAAGGCGGAGAGCTGTTCGCTGGTGAGTGAAGGGAAGGATTCATTTTCTGGTTCCAGGTACCGGCTGAAGTTTGCGGCCTTCACGCCTTCGCCGACAGCCTCAGCTTCCGGGAAAGGGATGCCGAGCCGGGAGCAGGCCGAGGCCGCCGCCAGGAAGGCTTTCAGTCACGAGTCGATTACGGCTATAGGCGCTCTTTCGGAGCCCTTCACAACGGTGTCAACCGTGGGGGCGACTGTCTCGAGCGACCTCCAGCAGAAGGCTCTTATCGCTTTCTTCATCTCGATTCTCGGTATCGTTTTCTACGTTTCGCTGAGGTTCGAGTTCTACTTTGGGCTGGCGGCCATCGCGGCCCTGCTTCACGACGTTCTGATCAGTATTGGAGTGATCGCGCTGACGGACAGTTTCTTTCCCGGCAGCTTTACGGTCAAAATCAACCTTCCGGAGGTCGCGGCCCTGCTGACCATCATTGGCTACTCGATCAATGACACGATCGTTGTCTTTGATCGCATTCGTGAAAACCTGAAGATCTATGGCAAGAACAAGCTCACCTTCAAGGAGTGCGTCGATCTCAGTATCAACCAGACCCTGAGCAGGACGCTCCTGACCTCAGTGACCACTCTCATGACGGTTTGCTCTCTTCTTTTCTTGGGTGGAGAGGCGATCAGGGGCTTTGCATTTACCTTCCTGGTCGGGCTGATCGCCGGAACCTATTCTTCGGTCTTCATCGCAAGTCCGATCCTGCTCATGCTTCGCAGCAGGGCTTTAGAGCGTAGAGCTCAGGAAGCCACAGCCTGAAAACCCTGATTATTACTGAAGAATAAGGGAGGGAGCTGAGTTAACTCGGCTCCCTCCCTTTATTTAGGGATTTCTCTATTGACCTCAAGTTCCGCTAAAGTTTTAATCTGCTTAGACCTCGTCATACGGAGCCTTTCAGGGAAGAGGAGTTTCCCTCGGCTTGAGGTTTAAGTGTTGTGAAGAGTACTTTGTAGTGGAAAAGAAGTCGGAGGAAGAGGATGGCTAATAGTACCAAGGTTGCCATCGTAGGATTGATGATCCTGCTTGTGGTCGTGGTTGCGAAATATGTAAAGACGGGTGCGCCGGTTCATGAGGGGCGAACGACCCCTGTTGTCTCTACAGGCGAGATCGGTGGCGAGAGCGTGGTCTCCGGTAATGCCGAGACCAGGAGAGGGTCCAACAGGCTGCCTCCGCGAAAACCGTTCTTCCGGACCCCGTCATCTAACGGAGGCAGGTTTGTACCCATTGGACGAGCCGCTGGGCCGGTGGGCACCTCGCCATCTGTGACGGATGCCCCTATGGTAACAACGGAAAGCAATCCCCAGGGATTGGTGGATGAGGCGGAAGATGGAACCTCCGGAGAGATCGCTGTGGAGACGGGCTCGAACACTCCGCTTCCTCCAGAGTCGAATACCCTCCTGGAAGAGAGAACCGCGATAGCCACCTCATCCGTGGCTGAGACCCCGGGTACGGAAACGATTGTCAGCGGATCCGGGACAACGGTCGCGGCCTTGCCAACACGAACTTTTTCCGCGAATCCTCCCACGAACAAAACTCGAGTCGCCAAGGTGGCGGGCTATCCGAAGAAGCATACGATCAAGAAGGGTGAGAGCTATTGGGTGCTGGCCACTCGATACTATGGGAAGGGGTATCTCCATCCTATGATTTCCAAGGCCAATAAGGGCGTGAGGTTCGAACCCGGCAAGGTAGTGGTGATTCCGTCGCCTCCTCCGGAAGCGGTCAAGCAGCCGAAGAAGCAGGTTGCAGGAAAAACGAAAAAGCAGGCGGTTCCAAACCCGCCCAGGGCCGCTGCTGCCGCCACGAAGGCTTTACCCAGGGAGTTTTATACGGTAAAGAAGGACGATACCCTCGCCGGGATCGCACAGAAGCTCCTCGGCAGCACCAAGTACAAGGACAGGTTCTATACGGTCAACAAGGCCCTGTCCCTTGAGTTCACTGGAGATCTGATCCAGGCGGGTATGAGATTGCGGGTGCCGAAGCTATAAGGGAACCCTGGCCGTTCCCCTGCGCCGAGGCCGTCCGGCTCCTTTCTTCTTCCGTAAAGGGAAGAAGGAGCCTCAGCGGTTTTCGGCCGCGCCCTCGAGGAACTCTTCGTCGTTCTTCTTGACGCCGAGAACCTTGCGGAAGACGTTCTGCTTGTAGAAGTCGTCTTCCTTCATAGCGGCGATAGCGCTCTCCAGCTTCAGCTGCTGTTCATCCAGACGCTCGTTCTTGGCCATCAACTCGATTTCAAGGCGGCTCAGGCTGCTGTACCTGACGGCGCGCGGTGGAAGAACGAGGAGAGCTACCGTAACCGCAATCAACGAGATGACGGCGAACCAGTAAACCTCCCGCCAGAAAACTCTTCCCTTATCCGATCCCATAGACCGCTCCTCCAGCGAGTTTCTCTTCAATTCTCAACAGTTGATTGTATTTCGCTACCCGGTCGCTTCGACAGGGAGCGCCTGTCTTGATCAGCCCGGCCTCGGTTGCCACCGCAAGGTCGGCAATGAAGGAATCTTCAGTCTCACCTGAGCGGTGAGAGATGAGGTTATCGAAGCCGTTTTCCCTGGCCAGCTCGATCGCATCCAGGGTTTCGGAAACACTGCCAATCTGGTTCAGCTTGATCAGGATTGCGTTCGCGGACTTCTCTTCGATGCCCCGCTGCAGGCGCTTGATGTTGGTGACGAAGAGATCATCACCGACCAGGCGGACCCGCTCTCCGAGGGCGGCTGTCATCTTCTGCCAGCCTTCCCAGTCATTTTCATCCAGGGGGTCTTCGATGGAGAAGATGGGGTAGCTGTCGACAAGGTTCGTGTAGAACTCGATCATTTGATCGGCGTCGAGCTTTCGTCCTTCTCCCGTGAGCTCGTATTCCCCGGTCTTCTTGTTGAAGAACTCAGAGGCCGCTACGTCGAGAGAGATCTGGACATCTTCGCCGGCCCTGTAGCCCGCAGCTTCGACAGCCTGCAGGATAATCTTGACAGCGTCTTCATTGGAGCCAAGGTTGGGGGCGAAGCCGCCTTCATCTCCTACCGCGGTGCTGAGGCCGTCGGCTGAGAGAACCGTTTTGAGATGGTGGTATATTTCCGATCCCATCCTCATCGCCTCGGTGAAGCTGTCAGCTCCGGAAGGAAGGATCATGAATTCCTGGACATCGACGTTATTGTCGGCGTGCTCGCCGCCGTTGATGATGTTCATCATCGGGCAGGGCAGGCGCGAGGATGATTCGCTGCCGAGGTGTACGTAGAGGGGGAGGCCGCGTGAGGCGGCGGCGGCCCGGGCGGCAGCCATCGAGACACCCAGGATGGCGTTGGCACCGAGGCGTTTTTTCCCATCGGTCCCATCCAGCTCGATCATCGTGTTGTCAATCGAGCGTTGGTCGGACGCGTCTTTTCCCGCCAGGGCCTGGCTGATCTCTCCGTTGATGTTGGCTACTGCCTGGAGGACACCTTTACCCATGTAGGTGTCTCCCCCATCGCGGAGCTCGAGAGCTTCATGCTCACCGGTTGACGCTCCAGAGGGAACAGCCGCTCGGCCGGTTGAACCGTCGGCCAGGCAAACGTCAGCCTCTACGGTCGGGTTGCCTCTCGAATCGAAAACCTGTCGTCCCTGAACGTGCTCTATTCTGGTATTGCTTTGAGATTCCATAGTGTCTATGCTACTTGGTCGATGTCCTTTAATAGCAACGGCTTGTAACTTAGGCCATTGGGCCTGTCAACCTTGTTTGGCTGGCTGGGAAGCTGTTGAAGAGCCAAATGGTGCGATTCAGTCATATCTCAGGCTTTCCATTGATATCGTAAACTATTTAGTAATATTACTTTAGGTTTTCAGTCGCCGGTTTTCATCGCTTTGCGGGCCTGCTGAAACAACGGTTCGTGTTTCTGGCAGCAAATGCGAATTTGACGGTCTGCGGAGTATTTGAAAACCAATCCTCATGGAGCACAAGTCCTTTAATGACTGGACCTTCAAACCCATCTGCAACGATGCCGGAAGGGCCGCCAGAGAGCCATCCTGGTGCGCTGCTGAAGTTCGATGAGACCTATTTTGCTCCCTGGGGCCGCAGAGATATTTTTAAATGGTCTGGGATCAGTATCCTGGCGTTTCTGGGCGGATCAGCCCTCGCGGTATGGTTTGGCCCCTGGTGGTATATCCTGTGCGGTTTGGCTGTAGGGTTCGGTAGCTTTATGGTGCTGTTTTTCCGCAATCCAAAGCGGACCATTCCAGCAGAGGCCGGAGTGCTTGTTTCACCGGCTGATGGAACCATCTGGGACATTGAGGAGATTGAAGAGCCTGAATACATCGGTGGAAGGTGTCTGAGGATTGGGATCTTTCTTTCGGTGTTCAATATCCATGTCAACCGGGCACCCTGCTCTGGCGAGATCGAGTGGCTCAAGTACAAGGAGGGAGGCTTTGCGGTTGCCTATGATGCGGTCGCGACGCTCTCCAATGAAAGCAACTCGATTGGTATGAGGATCCGGGAGGATGGGGCGCCTGATGCCCCGCTCCTGCTCAGGCAGATTTCCGGAGCCATAGCCCGGCGGATTATCTGCCCTCTTGAAGAGAAGGATCTTGTGGTCAGGGGTGGGTTGATCGGTATGATTAAGTACGGCTCACGCACGGAGATCATCGTGCCGTTGGAGGCAGGGTTTCAGCCGGCGGTTTCAGTGAAGGACAAGGTCCGCGGGGGTCTTAGCATTCTTGGAAGGTTCGCGCCTGTAGAAGCCGAGGAAATTACAGAGGATTAGATCCATGGAATTGCGCCGGGGAAGTTTATTCGCCAACCTGCTTACCATCGGAAATGGTGTCTGCGGTTTCGCTGCCCTGGTCAAGCTCAGCCAACTGCAGCTGGCGCCGGACAACTCCTCCCTGGAGAATCCGGAGAACCTGGTTTTTGCCGGCTACCTGATCCTGCTGGGGATGCTCTTCGATGCATTTGACGGCAAGGTTGCCAGGATGGTGAAGGGCTCCACCGAGCTGGGCGCCCAGCTTGATTCACTTTGCGATCTCATTACCTTTGGGCTCGTTCCAGCCTTCATGATTTTTCAGATGCAGCTTGGTAGCAGCCCGCGCTGGATGAACGTTGTATGGTTTTTCTCCCTGGCCTATTTTCTTGGGGCCCTTCTGCGGCTGGCCCGGTTCAACGTAGAGAACTCTCCTGAGGAAGAGGCTCATCTTTGTTTCAAGGGGCTGCCCTCGCCTGCCGCGGCCGGCTGCGTCGCCTCGCTGGTTATTTTTCAGAACTATGTGCTGAAGGCCGAACAGGCGGAGCTCAAGTGGATCTCAGAGAATCTTTTTTCCATTGAGAGCATGAAGGCATTCGTTACCGCGATCTCCTATGTCCTGCCCTTTCTCGGGGTCTTCCTGGGTTTCACCATGGTTTCGAGCCGCCTGAAGTTTGAGCATGTCGGTTCCAGGATTTTTGGGAGGTCTCACTCCTGGGAATTCTTTGTCTCCCTCATCTTTGCCGCCCTGCTATTGGCGATTGTTCCCGAGGTATTCCTTCCCCTGGCTTTTATCGGGTACCTCGTATGGACACCCGTGATGTTCCTGTTTCGTCTGGTCTTTTCTGGCCGGGGAAGCTCCCAGGCGGATGAGGAGGAGCCGCAGGTATTGCAGCGGAGCTGAAGCATTATGGCCGAAGAAACGCTGCTGCCTGGCGGTAAGGTCTCGGTTCTGCTTGGCCTTGGATCCAACCTGGGCGGCCGTCGTGAATTCATCGAAAGGGCGGCTCGCCTGATCGATGAGATCGAGGGCGTAGAGTTGAAGAGCCTCTCTTCACTAATTGAGACCGAGCCTGTGGGGGGGCCGCCACAGGGTAAGTATCTGAATGGAGCGGCGGAGCTGGAGACTGCCCTCGAACCGCGAGACCTCCTGGCCCGTCTTCAGGAGGTCGAGGCCGAGCTCGGGCGTGTAAGAAAGGTTCTCAATGGTCCGCGTAATATTGACCTCGATATCCTTCTCTTCGGAGACTCGGTGGTTGAGGCTGGAGATCTGGTTGTGCCCCATCCTCGAATGTGCGAGCGGGCCTTCGTCCTTGAGCCTTTAAATGAGATCGCCCCAGGCAGGGTCCACCCGATCAAGAGGAAGAGTATCGAGGAACTCCTGGGGGAGCTCAGGTCGCCGGTGGCGAGCGTACCCACGACTGGAGAGGCGGAGAGACCATCGTGAAGGTTCTCAGACGTTCAAGCAATGCGGCGATATGGAGCGAAGCCTACAGGCGGTCGGCCCTTAGCATCGGCTTTGTCCCAACACTTGGAGGCCTTCATGAAGGGCATCTGTCGTTGGTCAGGCAGGCGCGCCTTGAATGTGACCGGGTGGCCGTCAGCATCTATCTGAATCCCTCCCAGTTTAATTTCGACGAGGATCTTGGGAGCTATCCCTGCGATCTGGATGCAGACCTCGAGGCCTGTCGAGCCGAGGGAGTCGACCTGGTCCTGCTGGGTCAACAGGAGGACTTTTTCCCGGAGAATTTTCAGTCCTGGGTCCTCGTCGAGGATCTGGCCAGGGGACTCTGCGGGGCCGGACGCCCTGGGCATTTCAGGGGAGTCTGCACTGTCGTTACCCAGCTGTTTCATGTGATCAGGCCTCATCGAGCCTACTTTGGGTTAAAAGATTTTCAGCAGGCGAAGATCGTCAAGAAACTTACCGAGGAGCTTCTTTTTGACGTGGAGATCTGTCTGATGCCGATCATTCGTTCTCAGGATGGCCTGGCGCTGAGCTCGAGGAACGACAGGCTCACGGAGACGCAGCGGGCGGCGGCCCCTGCCTTACACGAGGCACTTGTCGGGGCAAGGGGTCTGATTTCATCCGGTGAAACCTCGGTGGATGCGGTGAAGGAATTCCTGCTGAGCAGGCTCGATGGTGTTGCCGGGTGTGAGCTCGAGTATGTCGAGGTTCTCTCGGCGGCTACCCTCGGCGAGTTTCCTGGCCAGGTCTTGAACACTTCCGGGGAGGGTGTCCTGGTGGCGCTGGCGGTCATCTTTGAGGAGGTACGATTGATCGATAATATTCAGGTCCAGGAGGCTGGCGCTTCGGATCAGGTGGCATCCGGCAGCGAGGGAGGGAGCTGAGAGATTTTTCTCGGAGGCTTGTTATTTGATGGAATTAAATCATTCAGGAGCGGGGCTGGTAGTCAGAACGCCGGCCAAGCTGAATCTCTTTCTTGATGTAGGGAAGCTCAGGGAAGATGGCTACCATCCCATCGACAGCATCTTCCAGGCCGTATCCTTCTACGATGAACTCGAATTCATTCCGGTTCCCGGGGAGGGAATCGAATTGGTTGAGGAGGGCATCGCCGCGGGGAAGAGGAATATTGTTTATCAGGCGGCCGAACGTCTTCTCCAGGAGGTGGGAGGGACGTTTCCTTCCGGGGTCCGCATAACTCTTCGAAAGTCCATTCCTTGCGGCGCAGGTCTCGGCGGCGGATCGAGCGATGCGGCCGCGACCCTCATCGGTCTGCGAAAATTGTTCGGGCTCCAGGTGGACCCGCAACGCCTGCTGGATCTGGG
>CAUZHA010000101.1:0-16696 GCA_963579555.1 Planctomycetes bacterium UBA1146 | reverse complement strand
TTACGGCTGGGCCCTCTATCACCTCGGCCGCCTGGGCGAGGCGGAGGAGGCCTTCAGGGCGCACGCGAAGGAGGCTCCCCAGGTTGCCTCGACCTGGTTCGCGCTGGGGTTGATCGCGCTCGAGGACCATCGTCTCGGCGAGGCAGAGTCTCTCCTCGACAAGGCCCGGTGGATTCAGGATGCGAATTCGAAGAAGCAGAAGGAGCTGGCGAAGACGATGGCCAGGCTTGGCGAGGTCCACATCCTGCAGGGCCGGCTCGAGCTGGCCAGGAAAGATCTCGAAGAGGCTGCGAGGATCTGGCCCGGACACTTCAACGCCCACTACAAGCTTTACCGCGTGCTTTTGCGGCTGGGAGAGAAGGAGGCCGCGCAGGCTGCCCTGGAACGGCACCAGGCGCTTGTCGAGGCTTCCGGGGAGAGGAGGGCGGGATCTTGAGGCTCTCTCTCTCTCTGCTTTGCATCTTCTGGCTTGGCGGCTGCGCTGAGCGTAATTCATCGTCCGGCGAGGGCGGCATTCGCATGAGCGAGCTCGAGGCCGGCTCAACGGGGCTCGACCTGTCGCTGACCTCGGGCGGCACTCCCTCCAGGGAGATTCTCGAGGTGAAGGGGTGTGGGTTGGCGCTCATCGATTTTGATTCAGACGGCGACCTCGATGTTTTCGCTCCCAACGGGGCAACCCTCGAAGCTCCCGAGAAGGGGCCGGGGTGCAGGATGTTTGAGAATCGCGGGGGGCTGAAATTTGTCGATGCGACGGCCCGGCTCGGACTCGGCCTGAGACGCTGGAGTTTCGGCGTGGCGGTGGGAGACTACGATGGGGATGGCCACGACGATCTCTTCGTCGCCTGCTACGGACCCAATGTCCTGCTGCGCAATAAGGCGGGCGAGGGTTTCGAGGATGTCTCCGAGGAAGCCGGTGTCTCCGATGGGGGATGGGGAACAGGCTGCGCCTTCGCCGATACCGATGGAGATGGGGATCTCGACCTCTATGTCTGCAATTATCTCGCCTTCGATCCGGCGAATCCGCCGCCGCGCGCGACCTTCAAAAAGACCGAGGTTCTTGGCGGTCCTCTCGGCCTCGCGGCCCAGCATGACATCCTCTACGAGAACCTGGGAGCTGGCCGGTTCAGGGATTCGAGTGAGAGCTCCGGCGTCCGTTCGGTACGGCCCGCCTACGCGCTGAATGTCGCCATCCTGGATCTCAACGGAGACTCGCGGCAGGATATCTTCGTCGGCAACGACTCGATGGGAAATTACCTGTTCAGCAACCAGGGCGGCGGGCGGTTTCGCGAGGTGGGAATCGAGAGCGGCGTCTCGGCTAATTCAGATGGGGCCTCCCAGGCGACGATGGGGATCGCCGTGGGAGATGTCGACGGCAACGGCTTCCCCGATCTCTTCACCACCAACTTCTCGGGAGACACCAACACCCTGCACCTGAATCTTGACGGCTTTTTCTTTGCCGACAGGACCCGTGGCTGGGGGCTTGGCAGGGTGTCGATGACCAGCCTGGGCTGGGCCTGCGATTTCAGCGACCTTGACCAGGACGGGGATGAGGACCTGGTGGTCTTCAACGGGCATGTCTTTCCGCAGGCTACTCCCGAGAGCATGGACTCTCCCTACCTGCAGCGCCCGCTGCTCTTTGAGCAGGATAAAGGACGCTTCTCACTTGTCGATAAGTCTTCGGCGGCCGGCTCCTGGGTTGCTGAAGCTCACCGTGATCGTACCGCCGTCCGCGGCGATCTCGATGGAGATGGGGACCTCGACTTCATCGTTGGGGGTCTGAACGAGCCCCTGCGCCTGCTGCGAAATGACCAGGGAAAGGAGCATCACTGGCTCCTGGTTGAGCTGCGTGATGAGCGTCCAGGATCGATGAATCGCCGCGGGCTGGGCAGCCTGGTCGAGCTGCGGCATGGAACCCGGTCAGCGAGGCGCTGGCTGCGAGGCGGCGGACCGTTCCAGTCGGCCAATTCCCACCGGGTTCATTTCGGCCTGGGGCCGGGGACGGCCGAGGCGCGTCTCGTCATCACCTGGCCCGATGGGGTGGCTCAGGATTGCGGCCCGGTTCCGCAGGATGCTCTCTACACGGTTCGCCGGCTCAAGGACTGAATCCGGATCCTGCTTCCCGGTAGAGTTTGAAGGCGTTAGAGGTTTAATATATAGTCTGGTAGGAATCTTTTATTTTGCCTGCGAATGGAATTTGGCCTGCGGAGATTTTCAGTTTGAGCACAGAATCCAAGCGCCCACTGGGGGGATTGCTGGTAACCCAGTTCTTCGGGGCATTTAATGACAATGCCTGGAAGCAGCTTGTGCTGTTGCTGGGTATGAACAGTGCGTATATCGCCAACCAGTCGAACGAAACCGCCAACCTGAACTGGGTCACCTGGAGTTTCCTCGCCCTGACCTCGGCGCTGTTCGTTTTCACCCTGCCCGCGGCTTATATCGCCGACCGATTCAGTAAGCGCTCGCTGATCATCTCCATGAAGCTCTTCGAGCTGGCGCTGATGGGCACCGGTCTGTTTTTCCTCTGGAAGAACCCGGACGGATCGATGCAGGTCTTTATCATCCTGCTCATCGGCCTTGGAGCCCAGAGCGCTTTCTTCAGCCCCGCCAAGTACGGTATCGTTCCCCAACTGGTTCCTCACAAGGGGCTGTCCCATGCCAACGGTCTGCTGGAGCTCTTTACCATCCTGGCAATCGTCGGCGGTACGCTGGTCATGGGTTCGATCGTTCCCTATCTGGGCGTCGCGAAGGGTAACTGGCTGGTTGACGGTGAGAATCTGGTCTGGATGGCAGGAGGACTGCTATTTCTCTTTTCGGTGGTGGGGTTGTTCACCAGCTTTGCCATCCCCAAGGTCCCTCCAGCCGGGACTCCGGGCAGTCTTGTCGATATCTTGCGTAATGCCTGGCGGGATGCCCGCTCCAAGCGGCCCCTGTGGCTGGCTATTCTCGGCCTCGCTTTTTACTGGGGCATCGCGAGTTTTCTCGGGCCGGTAGCCATCGTCAAGGGCGAAGAGCTGGTCAGGGATTTTGACGGTTTGTTGCGTAACAACGGCCTGTTGATGGGGTGTTTTGCTTTCGGAGTCGCACTCGGAAGCTATATCACCGGCCGCCTCTCCTCCGGCAAGGTCGAGTACGGGTTCATTCCCCTTGGCGGCATAGGAATGGCTTTTTTCACCCTCGTCCTGGGAATCGGATCGCCGGGTTTTAGTTTCTCGACCATCTGCTTTTTCTTTGTCGGGGTGTGCAGTGGCTTCATCATGATCCCGCTTCACGCGCTGCTGCAGTGGCAGTCTTCAAGCGAGCATCGAGGCTCCGTGATCGCCCTGAGCAATATCTTTACCTTCGGCGGTATGATTATCGGAAACCTGCTCGGTATCCTGTTGGGCAATTTCGGCGTCCTGGCGCATGCGTGGGGAATCGTCGATGACCCGGAGAAACTGAAAATCGGCGTCGATGGGCTTTTCATCGGAGCCGGGCTGCTGACCACCGCGGCGACGATCTGGTCACTCTTCGTGGTTCCGGAGGCCCTTATTCGCCTGCTCCTCGTTTTCTTTACAAACACCTTCTACCGTCTTCGGGTCGTTGGGGCGGAGAATGTCCCTTCGGAGGGTGGGGCCCTGCTGGTTCCAAATCACGTTTCCTTTGTCGACGGGATCTTCCTCGTTGCCAGCATCGATCGTCCGATCCGGTTTATCGCAGATTCTTCCTATTTTGAACATCCGATCTACGGCCGCTTCCTGCGGGCCATCGATGCGATCGAGATCTCTTCAGCGGGGGGGCCGCGGGTCATTCTTCGCGCCATGCGTGACGCCGGGCAGCACATCGACGATGGGCATCTCGTCTGTATCTTCGGTGAAGGGCAGATTACCCGCACCGGTCAGCTGCAGCCCTTTCGCCGCGGTCTCGAGAGGATCGTCAAGGGTCGCGAGGCTCCCGTCATTCCCGTCAATCTTGACGGGGTGTGGGGCAGCATCTTCAGCCGTTCCGGCGGTCGGTTCATCACCAAGCTCCCCAAGAAAATTCCCTACCCCGTGACCATCAGCTTTGGAGAGCCGATGGGGCCCGGGGTTCCGGTGACCGCAGTGCGCAAGGCTGTCCAGAACCTCGGCAGCGAGGCCTGGAATACCCATCGACAGTCGGTGAGGCCGCTGCATTACGGCTTTATTCGAAGCTGCAGGCCGCTGCTGAAGATCTTTTCCTGGCTGGGCCTGTCGCTTGGTATCCTGCTCGCGCTCTACAATTGGGGGGAGCCGGGGGGCAATCCTCTCTGGTTTGCGCTGGCTCCAATTGGAGGTCTCGTCTCGGGCGTGTTGCTGGCCCATCTCTTCGGCCATCCGTTCCGGCTGACCTACGCCGACCTGCAGCGGCCCCGGGTTGGGAGACTTGGAGCACTCATCGGCGCGATCGCGCTGAGCTTGAGGCTTCGCAGGGAGTGGAAGGACCAGGAACATGTGGGCATCATGTTGCCTCCATCGGTAGGCTCTACCCTGATCAACATTGGCGCCGCGATGTCGGCCAAGACAAGCGTCAACCTGAACTACACGGCCGGAAAAGATGGGCTCGAGTCGGCGATCCGCCAGGCAGGCCTGAAGACGGTCGTTACCAGCAGAATATTCCTCAAGAAGGCCGAGGTCGAGCTGCCCGGAAATATCGAGCCGATCTGGGCGGAGGATCTGAAGAAGACCATCGGCCTGGGATGCAAGCTCAAGGCCATGCTGCTGGCGCTCCTCGCTCCCGCGGCCCTGATCGAGAAGATCTGCTCCGGCGGCAAGAAGGTCTTTGTCGATGATATTGTTACGATCATCTTCTCGAGCGGCTCTACCGGCGAGCCGAAGGGCGTGCTGCTCAGCCACTTCAACGTCGCCTCGAACCTGGAGGGGGTCTCGCAGATCGTTCGTCCCCGGGAGGATGACCGGCTGCTCGGGATTCTGCCGCATTTTCATTCCTTCGGCTACATGACCCTCTGGTTTGCCAGCAATGAGAGTATTGGCAGCGTCTTCCTGGCCAACCCGGTGGACGCGGAGATGATCGGCCAGAAGGTGCAGCAGTACAAGGTGACCATGCTGCTGTCGACTCCGACCTTCCTGCAGATCTACCTGCGGCGTTGCACCGCGGCGCAGTTCGGCTCGCTGCGTTTGGTGATCACCGGAGCGGAGAAGCTCACCGACCGGGTGGCGAAGGCCTTTGAGGACCAGTTCGGCATCCGTCCGCTCGAGGGCTATGGAACGACTGAGTGTGCGCCCGTGGTGGCGGTCAACACCCTTGATTTCCGCTCCGCCGGTTTCTACCAGCCCGGCTCGAGGAAGGGCACCGTTGGTCAGCCGCTGCCCGGCGTCTCGGTGAAGGTGGTAGATCCTGATGATTTTGACACGGAGATGGAGATCGGCGATCCCGGCATGCTCCTGGTGAGCGGGCCGAATATCATGCAGGGTTATCTCGGCAAGGAAGACCTGACGGACGAGGTGCTTCTCGATGGATGGTACGTCACCGGGGACATCGCGGCTGTCGATGAGGAGGGTTTTATTCGAATTACCGATCGGCTGGCGAGGTTCTCCAAGATTGGCGGGGAGATGGTTCCTCACGGCAAGGTCGAGGACTCCCTCCAGGAGGCATCAGGAGAGGTGATGCAGGTTTTCGCCGTAACCTGTATCCCGGATGAGAAGAAAGGAGAACGCCTCGCGGTCTTGCATACGCTCAGCGAGGATGTCATTCCCGGAATTGTCGATCAGCTTAGCGATATGGGGCTTCCCAATCTCTTTATTCCGCGGGCCAACCAGTTCGTCCAGGTCAAGGAGCTGCCCCTGCTGGGCACAGGCAAGCTCGACCTGCGCGGCATCAAGAAGATCGCGATGGAAGCTTTCGGGGTTGAGCCGGAGCAGGAGGGGAAGTGAGCGGGAAGGACTCGAACTCAAGCGGGCTTCCGGGTTCGGATGGGGAGCATGAGCTTCAGGAGTGCTATGGGACAAGCAGGCGCGCAGCCGGTTTTTATTCCAAGCAGATGCTCGACCAGCTGAATGGAGAGATGCGGGCCTTCATCGCGCGCCAGGAGATGGTCTTCCTGTCCACCGCCGATGCCAAGGGAGAGTGCGATTGTTCTCTGAGATGCGGCGAGGCCGGTTTCGTTCGTGTTATAGACGACCGCCGGCTGGTTTATCCCGAGTATCGAGGCAATGGCGTCATGGCGAGCCTGGGGAATCTTTCCACCAATGGCCACATCGACATGTTCTTCGCCGATTTTTTTTCCAGCACGGTGGGCCTGCACATCAACGGCAAGGCCACCATTGTTGAAAATGAAGAGCTCCTCAGCCGCGAGGACCTGCCCGAGGAGATTCTTGGCGATCTTCGGGTCGCAGGCGGCCGCTGCCCCGAACGCTGGGTCGAGGTCGAGGTTGAGGAGGCCTACATCCACTGCTCCAAGCACATTCCCCTGCTGAAGAAGCTCGACAAGGATGTCGATTGGGGGACAGATGACGAGGCTAAAAAAGGCGGCGATTTCTTCGATGCCAAGAAGACCCCGAGTCCCTGGAAGGGGCGTCCCGGCTCCGATGGTGATGGAGAGCAAGGCTCGCCTTCGGCAGGGGATACAAGGACATGAAGATGATTCACGGCCTGATTCCAGCCCTGGTGCTCTGCTTGCAGGCCGCCGCGTTCGAGGGTGAGCCGCCCCCCAGGGCCTTGCCGGCCGCGCATGCCCACAATGACTACCTCCATAAAAGGCCGCTGTTCGATGCTCTCGAGCAGGGATTCTGCAGCGCGGAGGCGGACATTTTTCTCGTCGATGGGGCTCTGCTTGTGGCCCATGAGCGCTCGAGCCTCGACAAGCGCAAGACGCTGCAATCGCTCTACCTCGATCCACTGCTCGAGCGGACCAGGAAAAACTCCGGGCGTGTTCACAAGGGCGGTCCGGTCTTCACCCTCCTCATCGATATCAAGGACGATGCAGAGAAGACCTATGCGGCGCTTCATTCCCTGCTCGAGAAGTACGCCGGCATGCTGTCGGAGGTTCGAGGCGGAAAATACCGGGCCAGGGCCGTGAAGGTTGTGATCAGCGGCAACCGCCCACGGCTGCTGATGAAGAGCCAGCAGATTCGCTTTGCCGGTGTCGATGGACGCGTCGGCGATCTTGACTCGCGTGAGCCGGCTCATTTCCTGCCGATGATCAGTGACAGGTGGTCGAGGGTTTTCAAATGGCGCGGCAAGGGAACTATCCCCCCGGCGGAGGCGGCCAGGCTGCGGGAGATTGTCAGCAAGGCGCACGCCGCCGGGCGTGTAGTCCGTTTCTGGGCGACGCCGGAGGATCCTGCCGTCTGGAAGGTCCTCCTGGAGTCCGGGGTCGACCTGGTGAATACCGATGATCTTTCAGGATTACGTAAATTCCTGCTGGAGCAGAGGGGCCCTTGAGGCGTACCATCCTGCCCGCATGAATGTCGAAAATCTGACCGTTATTTGGAGGCTCTGAAAAGAATGGCCGTTCTTGATCTGAAACCGGCAGCCGATTGCCGCTGGGATGCGGTAGCCCTCGGCGAGGTCATGGTTCGCTTCGATCCAGGAGATGAGAGGGTTCACACCACCAGGCACTTTCGGGCCTGGGAAGGCGGGGGAGAATACAATGTCGTTCGTGGACTCAGGCGCTGTTTTGGATTGCGTAGCTGTGTCGTCACGGCCGCGGTCGACAACGCCGTGGGACGGCTGCTCGAGGATCTCATCCTGCAGGGCGGCGTTGACACCCGCCATCTCAAGTGGCTTCCCTTTGACGGGCTCGGCCGGGAGTCGCGAAACGGGCTGAACTTCACGGAGAAAGGGTTCGGCGCCCGCGGAGCTACCGGCTGCGCCGATCGCGGGCACACCGCCGTCAGCCAGCTCAAGCCCGGCGATATTGACTGGAACACCCTGTTCGCTGTTGAGGGAGCGCGCTGGTTCCACTGCGGAGGCATCTTCGCCGCCCTGGGAGAGCGAACCCCCGAGGTTGCGATCGAGGCGATGGAATGCGCCAAGGAGAACGGGACGATCATCAGCTACGACCTCAACTATCGTTCAAGTCTCTGGAAGAGTTTTGGCGGGACCGAGCGCGCCATGGAGGTCAACCGCCGCATCGCGGAGCTGGTCGATGTGATGATCGGGAATGAAGAGGATTTCACCGCGGCCCTGGGATTCGAGGTCGAGGGAGTCGATGACAACCTCGCGAAGCTCGACCCGGCCAATTTCCAGAACATGATCGAAAAGGTGGTGGCCGAGTTTCCTAACTTCAAGGTCGTCGCCACGACTCTTCGCGGCGTCAAGACGGCCGGCATCAACGATTGGGGCGCCGTCATCTGGGCCGATGGAGAGTTCCATGAGGCCACCCTGAGGCCCGACCTCGAGATCTACGACCGGGTGGGAGGAGGAGACTCCTTCGCCTCGGGCGTCGCCTACGGATTCCTTGCCGGTAAGACGGCGGCCGAGGCTGTCGAATACGGCGCCGCGCACGGAGCGCTGGCCATGACGACTCCTGGTGACACGACCATGGCGAGCCTGGCCGAGGTTGAGAAGCTTGTCGGCGGCGGCAGCGCCAGGGTCGATCGATGAAGAGCCGGCGGCTTCGAGGTCCGCTGGCAGCCACGGCCCTGCTCTTCGCCCTGGCGGGGGTCTGTCTCCTGTCGGCGGAGGAGGAGACGGGCGGGTTCAAGCTGCACCCGGGAACGGTGGTTCGTTTCAGCTCGGTTGAGCAGGGACGCAGAATCCTGGGCAGCCGGGATGAGTATCTTGCGGCGCTCAGTCCCTTTGATCGCTCGGCGCGGCTGAAGACGGCCGCCGCCGTTGACGAGAAGAGCTTCATCAAGTTCATCGTCGGCGAGGTGCTTCCCTGGAGCGAAGAGGAAACCGCCACCATCACCCGCAGCCTCCAGGCGGTGAGCGCCAGGCTGGCCGGGCTGAAGCTGGGTCTTCCCCGGGAGATCCACCTGGTGAAGACGAGCGGAAAGGAAGAAGGCGGGGCGGCCTATTGCCGCGGCGCGGCTGTCGTTCTCCCGGCAAGGATCGTTTCGCGTAAGGAAAAGGGCCTGACGCGCCTGCTGCTGCACGAGCTCTTCCATATCCTCAGCAGGAACCAGCCGGAGCTGCGTGAAAAGCTGTACCGAATCGTCGGTTTTCTGCCCTGCGGGGATGTCAGGCTTCCCCCGGAGCTCGAGCCCCGGCGGTTGACCAACCCGGACGCGGTGGGTTCGCGTTACCGGGTGGAGGTCAGCGTTGAGGGTGAGAAGCTCTCGGTCGTGCCGGTGCTCTACTCCTCCGCGGAGAAATACGATGAGAAAAAAGGGGGAGAGTTTTTCCGCTACCTGGTCTTTCGGTTAATGGCGGTGAAGAAGGAGTCGGGGAAGTGGGTGCCGGCGCTGGTGAACGGAAAACCGCGTCTTTTCGATCCAGCCGGCGTGGAAGATTTTCACAGGAAGATCGGTAAGAATACGGGATACATTATTCACCCCGAGGAGGTCCTGGCTGACAATTTCGTTTTGCTGGCCATGGGAGAAAAGAAGGTTCCCACCCCCCGGATTTTAGAAGAAATGGCCAGGCTGCTGAAGGCTCCCTGAGCAACCAGGGCTGTCCTGGCGGGCTGGCAGGTAAACCAGGAGATGATCAAATGAGTCCATTGGGAGAGACCGGCAAGGAAACGCCGGCCGGCGTGGGAAAAGAGCAACCGAGCCGCAGGTCCCTGCTGAAGAATGGGGCGCTTGCCGGCGTCGCCGCTGTTGGAGGTCTTCTCTCCAGCCGCGCGGCGGAGGGGGCCGAGGATGGGTTCTACCGGGCGAACAAGGGAAGGATCAACCAGTCGGTGGTTTCCTGGTGTTTCAATCCCATGAAGGTCGAGACGCTTGCCCGGGCCGCGGTGAAGATGGGGATCAAGTCGGTTGAGCTGGTAAGTCCGAAGAACTGGCCGATGCTGAAAAAGCTCGGCCTGACGTGCGCTATCACTCCAACCCACGGCTTTCGTACCGGCTTCGCCCACAAGGAGGAGCAGCCCGCCTGCATCGACATTCTCCGCAAGCGGATCGATGAGACCGCCGAGGCCGGGTTCACCAGCGTGATCACCTTTTCCGGTTTCCGTAAGGGTCTCAGCGACGAGGACGCCATCGACAATATGGTCTCCGGCTTCAAGAAGATCGTCGGCCATGCCGAGAAGAAGAAGGTCGACATCTGTCTCGAGATGCTCAATTCCCGTGTCGACGTGAAGATGAAGGGACATCCGGGCTATATGTGCGACAAGATCGAGTACGCTCTCGAGGTGTGCAAGCGGGTAGGCTCTGCCCGGATGAAGATACTCTTCGATATCTACCATGTCCAGATCATGGAGGGAGATGTCATCGTTCGCTTGCGCGAGTGCAAGGACTACATCGGACACTATCACACAGCCGGCGTTCCCGGCCGCGCCGAGCTGGATGACCGGCAGGAGCTCCATTACACGGGCATCATGAAGGCGATTGCCGAGACGGGCTATAAAGGCTACGTGGGACAGGAGTTCATTCCTACCAGGGAGCCCCTCAATTCTCTCAATGAGGCTGTCAGGCTCTGTGACGTCTGAGCCCTGCTGGAGTCAGACCAGGCGTTTGAGTATTCTCGCGAGGTCTTTCTCGTCCCCATCGAGGAGGGTGCGAAAGTCTACCAGCACCCGCTCTCCGTGAACCCTGGTGAACACCGGCGGGTTGGCTGAGCGCAGGGTCTCGGAGAGCTTCCTGGGGTTCAGCTCAGAGTGTTCGATGGCCAATGCCCAGCTGGGAATGGCCTGGTCGGGGAGCGAGCCGCTGCCGGTCTGCGCCGAGGTTTCAACTACCTCGAGCGCCAGGCGGCCGCTGTTGTTTTCGAATTCTGCGGCGAAGGCATCGGCCTTCTCTTTCAGCAGCTCGGCCGAGCTGCTGAGCATCCGGAGAATCGGGATGTTGTCCTGGACCTGCTCGGGGTTGCGGTAGAGCTGCAGGGTCGCCTCCAGCAGGGTCAAGCTCACCTTGTCGACCCGCAGGGCGCGGAACAGGGGATGCGCCCGCACCTTCTCGACGGCGGCTTTCTTTCCTACGATGATGCCGGCCTGCGGGCCGCCGAGCAATTTGTCACCGCTGAAGCAGACGACCTCGGGGCCGGCCAGGACCTTGTCGCGGACCAGCGGCTCGTGCTCGAAGCCGAACTTCATCATGTCCAGGAAGCAGCCCGAGCCGAGATCGCTTGCAACCGGCAGTCCCTTGCTGGCGCCGAGCTCGACGAGGTCTTCCAGCGGCGTGTGATGGGCAAAGCCGCGGATCGCGTAATTGGAGGTGTGAACCTCGAGCAGCATTCCCGTTTCCGGAGTGATCGCGGTTTCGAAATCTTTTGCGTAGGTCCGGTTTGTCGTTCCAACCTCGACCAGGCGGGCGCCGCTCTCCTTCATGATGTCGGGTACGCGGAAGGAACCGCCGATCTCAACGAGCTGGCCGCGCGATACGATGACCTCCTTGCCCCGGGCAAAGGTGCCGAGTATGAGCAATGTGGCGGCGGCGTTGTTGTTGACGACCGTGGCTGATTCCGCTCCGGTGAGCTCGCAGAGGACCTCCCTCAGCGCTCCCTCGCGCTGGTTTCGTTCTCCGCTGCGGCCATCGACCTCCACGATGGAATAGCCCGTATGATTGGCCCTGAAAGCATCGACCGCCGCCTTCGAGAGAACGGAGCGCCCGAGGCCTGTATGCAGGAGGACACCGGTGCCGTTGATGACCTTACGGTAGGAGGAGCGCAGGCGCGTGGCGAGAAGCCTTCGCAGGCGGTCCACGATGCCTTCGCGGGAGGCCAGTCGCTCGGCCCTGGCCGGGTCGATGCTTTCGGCGAGGAGGGCGGCGCGGATTTCCTCCAGGGTGGAGCGCAGCACCCGGGTCAGCTCGGAGCGGGAATACCGCTCCGCGAGATCCTTGATCTCGGGCCACTGAAGGGCTTTTTCGACCTGTGGAAGTGTCTTGAGCAGATTTTTAGTCATGTCCCTGAAGTATATCTGTGAATCGTCTAAAAGACGAAATGACTTGTTTTCCGGAAATACGCTTATCTTTTGGTGTTGACAGGATATTCGGAACATAGAATACTGCCCGACAGTGGAGATCAGGCGGGCTTCTCTCGCATCCTTGCGGGGAAACCCTTTGTTCAAGCCAATTGTTCAAGCCGTAAGGCGAAGGAGTGAAGAGATGAACAAGGCTGGTGTTATTGATGCTGTTGCGAAGTCCCTGGACTGTAGCAAAAGCAGTGCGGACGTTTATGTAAACACAATCCTTGAAACGATTAAGGAAGGTGTTCGGGATACTGGCAAGGTGCAGTTAATGGGGTTCGGGACCTTTGAGGCGAGGCAGACCAAGGCTCGAGAAGGTCGCAATCCCCGCACTGGTGAGCCGATGATGATCCAGGCTTCAACCCGTTGCGCCTTCAAGGTCGGCAAGCAGTTCAAGGAGATGCTTTGCGCTAAAACTCTTGAAACTGAGGCGGCTGTTGAAGAGACTCCGGTTGTTGAGGTCCCTGCGGCTCCAGTTTCCATGCCAGAGACGCCGGTCGCCGAGACCGCTCCTGAACCGGCTCCAGCCGAGCCGGCCCAGACGGAGGTCACGCAAGCCGAGACGGCAGCGGAGCCGACTACTTCTACGTGGTCGTATACCGACTGAGATTGGGCCAGTTGAGGCTCAAAGCATCGACTGGGGATCGACGTCGAGGAGCAGGTCGACACCTCTGCGAGGTTTCAGCTTGTTCTCGACGCGCTCCAGGAGTTGCTGGTTGACGGCGCTCGTAGGAGATTTGATCAAGATCTGTATACGGAACTTGCCCTGGAGCCTGGTTAGGGGGGCGGGTGCCGGACCAAGAATCCGGGGACGGGATGCGATAGCTCCCGTCCCGGTTTTTTTCAGGTCGAAAAGACCGCCCTGGTCTTTGTTCGTTTTGCCGGCGCCGGGAGCGGCCGCTTCTCTGAGCAGCTTCGCGATCCTGGAGGCCTCTTCACAGACAGTCTCTTCCTGCTTGCCGCTCAACAGGATCTTCACCAGGCGACCGAAGGGGGGGTAGCCGAGCGCCCTCCGGTACTCGAGCTCCTTGCGGCAGAATTCTTCGTCCGCTCCATTTGCCGCGCAGGCGATCGCGTAATGCCCAGGCGAGAAGGTCTGGATGATCGCGAGGCCCCGCTCCTCTCCGCGCCCGGCCCGGCCGGAAACCTGGGTCAGCAGCTGCCAGGTCCGCTCCGCGGCTCGGAAGTCGGGAAAATGAAGTCCCGTGTCCGCCAGCAGGATGCCAACGAGATTGACTCCGGGGAAGTCATGGCCTTTGGCCACCATCTGGGTTCCCACGAGGATGTCGTGTTCGCCGCGGGAGAAGGCTCCAAGCGCCTCCTTCAGCAGCTGGTGGTTTCTTACGGTGTCCCTGTCGAGACGCAGGACCCTCGCATCCGGAAAACGCCGCGAGATCTCAGCCACCACCTTCTCCGTGCCCACCCCGCTGTGTCTCAGCTTTCCTGAGCGGCAGTCGGGGCATTGGCGGGGAATCATCTGTTTCATGTCGCAGTAGTGGCAGCGCAGCAGGTTCTCTCCGCGATGGAGGGTGAGGCTTACATCGCATTCATCGCAGTTGAGAACGCAGCCGCATTCGAGGCAGTGGAGGTAGGTGGTGAATCCGCGCCGGTTGAGATAGAGGATGCTCTGGGCGCCGCGCTCGAGCTCCTTGCGGACCATCATGTCGAGCTCGCGGGAGATCAGGCCGCTGCCGTCAGGGTTGTAGAACCTGCCGTCGAGCTGGACGACATGGGTTCTCGGCAGGCCGTGGGTCGTCGCCCTGCGCGGCAGTTTGAGCAGCCCGTACTTGCCTTCGCGGGCATTGTGAAGCGACTCGAGCGCCGGTGTGGCGGAGCCGAGAATGACGTTCGCCCCCAGCAACTTGCCGCGCAGCACGGCTACATCCCTGGCATGGTACCTGGGCGATGTGTCCTGCTTGTAGCTTGATTCGTGTTCTTCGTCGACCACGATCAGCTCGAGGTTCGGGATCGGGGCGAAGATGGCCGATCTCGCGCCGATCACCACATCGGCCAGTCCCTCCTGGATATTTCGCCACTGGCTGGTTCGTTCGTTCGGCGTCAGCATGCTGTGCAGTACGGCCACCCGGTGGCCCGGGAGGGCGCGTTTGAAGCGCAGGACCGTCTGCGGGGTCAGCGAGATCTCGGGTACGAGGACGAGGCCGCGTCCTCCCCTGTCCAGCACCCGCCGCAGGGTCCTGAGGTAGACCTCGGTCTTGCCGCTTCCGGAGATTCCATGCAGCAGCCAGGTCTTGAAGCCGCCCTCATCGAGGTTCGTCTCCAGCGCCGCGAGGGCGGCGGCCTGGTCGGCGTTGAGATCTGGTTCCTCGCGCGGCGTGAGGTTGGCCGTCTCTGTCCCGTATGGATCAAGCCGTACGACCCTGGATTTTTCCTCGAGCCAGCCGTTTTCCTTCAGCCGGTTGAGGCTCGCGGCGGCGGCGTTTGCCTCCTTCAGCAGGCGTCCCCGCTCGAAGGCCCGGTCCGGGGAGCCTTTTTCGGCCAGCTTCTCCAGGATGCGGGCCTGGGCCACCGCTCTCTTGCGGAGCTTCTCCGCCTCAGCGAGCAGCTCGTCCGGCTCCTTCAGAGCGAAGACCTCGCGAACCTTCTGCTCCTTCGCCTTTCCTGAACGGATGGCGGGGGGGAGGGCGGTCTCCAGGACCTCTCCCCAGCTGACTCGATAATAGGAGGAGATCCACCTGGTGAGCTCGAGCAGGTGCTCGTCAAAGCGGCATTCCGGATGCAGGATGCTCGTGATGGGCTTGAGCTTCGGGACCTCGCTTTCGCGAGGGAAGCCGACACAGACCCCCGTTACCGTACGGGGTCCGAAGGGTATGAGTACGCGGTGCCCCCGCAGCAGCTCAACCTCCAGGTTGTCGGGAATGCTGTAATGGAAGGAGCGCAGCAGGGGGGCGTTGACCACGACTTCGGCGATAGAGGCTGCCATCAGTCGTCGCTTCCCGGCTTGACGGTCTCGGAGGGCTCCCCGATGACCTGCAGGTAGAAGTCTTCGTAGGTGTCGACGATCCTGCTGGGCTCGAACTCGCTTCGCGCCCTCTCCCGGGCAGCGGCAGAGAATCGGGCGATCTTCTGCTTGTCGCCAAGCAGCCCCGCGGCCCGCTCGGCCATCGTCTTGACGTCCCCGACCTCGCAGAGGTAGCCGCATTTTCCATCTTCGACCACCTCGGGCAGGCCGCCTGTCCTGCTGGCCACAACAGGCACCCCGCACGCCATCGCCTCGAGGGCCGCGAGACCGAAGCTCTCGTATTCACTCGGCAGGAGGAAGAGGTCGAGCTGGGAGAGCACCTCTGGAACCCTGTCTACAGGCCCCAGGAAGGTGATGTGCTCCAGGATGCCGAGCTCGGCTGCCAGGTTGCGGGCGGGCTCGAGGTCGACACCCTCCCCGATCATCACCAGGCGGGCCGGGAGGTCCCTGTGAAGGATGTGGAAGGTCCTGATCACATCCAGCACCCGTTTTACCGGGCGAAAGTTGGAGAGGTGCCCGAGGAGAAATTCACCCGGCCGCGCGAAGGCGGAGCGCCGCGACTGTGAGCGAAGCTCAGGAGTGAATTTATCCGAATCAACGAAGTTAGGGATGATCTTGACTGGGCGGCCTGTGCTGAAGAGCCGCAGGGTCTCGCCGGCAAGCTGGTCGCTCACGGCGGTGATGCCATCGGATCGATCGAGGCTGAAACGGGTGATCTCGAAGAAGGAGTTGTCGAGTCCTACGAGGGTGATATCCGTTCCATGCAGCGTGGTAATCGTCGCCGGCCTCTGCTCGGGGGGGAGCATCTGCGTGCAGAGCCAGGCCGCGACGGCATGCGGGATGGCGTAGTGTACGTGGATGACGTCGAGCGGCTGCTTGCGGCAGACCTCGGCAAGCTTGGTGGCGAGGGCCAGGGTATAGGGCGGGTATTTGAAGAGGGGATAGGAGGTCACCTCGACCTCGTGGAAGAATGTATTGGGATGGGCGTCGGGGACACGGAAGGGAAGCGAGTGGCTGAAGAAGTGGACATGGTGTCCCCTGGCCGCGAGCTCGAGACCGAGCTCCGAGGCGACGACGCCGCTTCCCCCGTAGGCCGGGTGGCAGACGATGCCGAGATTCAGTTTTCTTCGCGAAGATTCTTCCACGGGACAACCGAGTATTGATTTACGGGATCTGAGACAGGCACCGGCATCGGGCTGGTGAAGCCCTCTCCGTAGCTGGCGCCGATAAAGAAGCCGAAGTGACGCAGACCGCCCTCGACCCAATTGTTGAATTCCGGATGTGATATTCGCGTCTGCGGTTCGGAGGAGTCGTCGCTGTGAAATTGCGATTCGTAGCAGGCGATGGCTCTCTTGCGGGTCTCGTAGACCTCGCTGATGTCAACTACCAGCGAGGGGACATCCGGGCGGGTTCCCATCGTGTGCAGGAGGGTGTTCGGCCGCCAGGGCTCGAGCTCGGGCAGGTATTTCGCGATTCCACCGAGGTAGAAGCTCTGATCGACAATCCGCGCCACAGCCATGTGGTCGGGATGATGGTCCCTCAGCGCCGGAGCGATCACCACCTTCGGACGCAGCAGGCGCAGCAGGCGGACCACTTGCTTGCGCACATCGTGAGAGTCCTCGATGTGGCCATCGGGCAGGCCCAGGTTGATGCGGCAGCTGAGACCAAGCTCCAGGGCCGCCGCCTCC
>CAUZHA010000100.1:0-16820 GCA_963579555.1 Planctomycetes bacterium UBA1146 | reverse complement strand
GCCGAGAAAGTCGGCTGCTCCCTCGGCGGTCTTCCAGTCGTTGGTGTCTTCCCTGGGCCTCTCAATCGGAGCCCAGTCGATGAGCCGGGCGAGGATCTTGTTCGAGAAGCTGTCCTTCAGGCCGTGGCGGTAGCGCTGTTTTGTTGGCGGAGCCTGGGTGCCCATGCGGGTCGAGTATTGTCCATCCCAGGATGCAGGGTCCGACCATTTCCCCTGCGGCAGGTGAAAGATCTTACCACCTGCCCAGGCGCTGTAGCCGTGCTGTCGAAAATGCTGCGGAAGGGTGACCCGGTCTCTCAGTTTCGGAAGATCCCGGAACCAGTTCTTGTTCCCGTAGATGCCGGTGGTCGAGGGCCGCAGGCCGATCAGCAGGGAGGTGCGGGAAGGATGGCAGAGGGGCGCCGCGCAATAGGCCTGCTCGAAGAGAACCCCGCGAGCTGCGAGGCGGTCGATGTTGGGTGTCTTTGCCTGGGGATGTCCTCCCAGGCAGCCTACCCAGTCATTCAGATCATCGACGGCGATAAACAGTACGTTCGGCCGTTTCGGATCCGGACTCCGGGCCGCGGCCGTCCCCCCAGCGAGGAGGACAAAGACGACGAGAGCTTGTCGGACCATGTCGTGGTATCTCATTTATTCGAAAAAGTTCCGCTTTCCGAGAGTCCTGTAGGCTGCTATTGGCCTTCCGATGTCGGCCCAGCCCCTTGCCAGCCTCCCATCCTTCGCATAGGCTATTGAAACAGATAATCATCCACTTTTAATTAACGGAGTGGCGTCGTGCGAAAATTGTTTAGAACTACATTGATCTCGCTTCTCACGGTTTCGCTTCTTACTTCATCTGTCTTTGCCGAGGGCGAGTGGGAGGTTACTCCAGCGAGTGAGCGAGCTTTGCAGAAGGGGCTTGAATGGCTTGCCAGGAACCAGGGCCCTGAAGGAAATTGGAATTCCAACAATCTCGGGCTTGTGGGGATGGGGGCGCTGGCGTTTCTCTCCGCAGGCTACCTCCCCGGCCGGGGCCGTTACGGTAATACCGTCCAGAGGGCCCTGAACTATGTGACCCGCAACGCCAAGCCTTCTGGACTCCTGAACATCGCCAGCGCCCAGCATGACATGTACAACCATGGTCTTGCGGCTTTCGCGCTTGGCCAGGCCTACGGCATGACGAACGATAAGGCGCTCAACAAGGTGCTCGACAAGGCCCTCAAGCTGATCTCGAATACCCAGGCGGAGGACGGCGGCTGGGATTATCGCGCGCGTCGCCAGGGCCGGGGACATGATCTCAGCCTCGTGGTGATGCAGGCCAAGGCGCTTCGCGGTGCCATGGACAGCGGCCTGGAGGTCTCACCCGAGGTGGTTGGCTCGGCGATCCAGAGCGTGAGAAGGTACTACAGGACTCCATCAGGCAAGAACGGCCTGGTGAACCCGAAGGCGGCCATGCTCGAGGTCGGGCAGTTCACCTACAATGGCGGAGGCGGTACGCTGGCAATGGCAGCGGCCGGCGTGGTCTGCCTGCAGGAATTCGGTCAGTACGGCGATTGGCGAATCGGTAAGAATCTTGATGTGATCCAGGCCGCGATTGGCAAGGCAGCCAAGCCGGGGTCGCGAAACGGCAGCGTACCTTGCGGAGATGCCTACACTCTCTATTATGTGGGACAGGCGCTCTACCAGGTCGGAGGGAAGCGCTGGCGAGAGTCCTACCCGCGACTGCGGGACTACCTCGTTGCGAGCCAGATGCTCAACGCAGGGGCATCATCCCAGGATGGGCTTTGGAGGGGTGGTCGCGTGGGCGGTGTGCCCGGGGATATGTACGGGACGGCGGTGGCCTGCTTCGTGCTCGCCATGCCGAACCGGTACCTGCCGATCCTGCAGGAAGGCAAGATCGACAGCATCTCCAAGCAATTGAAAAAGAAGTAGAATCCGATGAAGTACGCTCGGTTCGTGGTGATTGGCGCTGCGGGTCTGTTGGGTCTCTCGGCGGCTGCCTGTGAGGCAGAGGAGTCCTGGGACTCTCTCTCGTCCCCGGATGGTACGTTCAGGATCGAGTTCTCGGTGGGTGAAGAAGGCAAGGCGCTGTATCGCGTCAGGCGCGGGGAAGATGAGGTGCTCCTCCCCAGCGGCCTTGGCTTTGTTGAGGCTGGTGGAGCGGATTGGACCGGCGGCTATGTCAAGGCCGAGCTGGGCGCGGCCGAGCTCCATGATGGCTCCTGGCGGCCGGTCTGGGGGGAACGCTCCCTTGTTCGCGATCACTACCGCGGGGCCGTGGTTCTCTTTCGGCGGGCCGGTCCTCTTGCCGGGCTCAAGCTTGAGGTCAGAGCCTACGATTCAGGAGTCGCCTTCCGCTACCTTGTGGGGGCCAGGGGAGAAAAGAAGTCGATCAACATCGAGAGTGAGAAGACGGAGTTCTGTTTCACCGCAGATCACAAGACCTGGGCGGTCTATTCGGCCCAGGGGAAATATTCAAAGGTGAAGCTGAGCGAACTGCGTAGCAGCATTGAGCGCCCCTGCGTACTCGAGACGGAAGCCGGCAAGGTCATCGCGATCGCCGAGGCGGCGTTGGTGGACTATGCCCGCATGCGCCTGCGGCGCTCTGAAGATTCTCCCCGCACGTTGGTATCCAGGCTTCATGGGCCCGTAACAGCCGCGTTACCACTCAGGACACCCTGGCGGGTCGTGATGGCCGCTGACCGGGCCGGGAAGCTGCTCGAGAACAACGACCTGCTGTTGAACCTCAACGAACCGAATAAAATAAAAGATACGAGCTGGATACGGCCCGGGAAGGTGATCCGGGAGGTTACCCTCTCGACCAAGGGAGGAATGGCCTGCGTAGATTTCGCTGTTGAGCACGGCTTGCAGTTCATTGAGTATGATGCCGGCTGGTATGGCGATCAGGGCAAGATGACATCCGACGCGCGTACCGTGTCACGGCGAGGCCTCGATCTCCAGGCGGTCATCGAGTACGCTGATAAAAAGAACATTGGCGTGATCCTGTACGTCAACAGGCGCCATCTCGAACGGGACCTTGATGACCTTCTTCCGCTGTACAGGAAGTGGGGTGTCGCCGGACTTAAGTTCGGTTTCGTACAACACGGTGACCAGCGGTGGACCCGCTGGATGCATGAGGCCATCGCCAAGTGCGCAAAGTATGAGATCATGGTCGATGTCCATGATGAGTACAGGATGACCGGCTGGGAGCGAACCTATCCGAATTTCATGACCGCCGAGGGAATCGGAGGAGACGAGACGCGTCCGCCGAACGAGCAGGCGCTTGCGAATCTCTTCAACCGTATGATCGCGGGTCCCGCCGATCACACCTTCTGCTATTTCAATGGCTACGTTGACCAGACGACCTCCCACGCGGCCCAGCTCGCGAAGATGATCTGTTTCTTCAGTCCGTGGCAGTTTCTCTTCTGGTATGACCAGCCGTCCGCCGCCGCTGGCGAGCCCGAGTTTGAGTTCATCAGAGCTCTGCCGACGACATGGGACGAGCTTCGGGTCCTCCACGGGAAAATCGGCCGCTACGCGGTTGTCGCGCGGCGTAAGGGAGACGACTGGTATATCGGCTGCCTCAACGCCAGAAAGGCGAGGACGCTTGAGGTTGGCCTGGATTTCCTGGTACCCGGCAAGGCCTACAAGGCCCATACCTATTATGATGACCCAGGGGCAGGTACTCGAACAAAGGTCGGAATCTCGCGCAGGGCGGTCAACTCGAAAACTGTGTTGAGCGTTCCAATGAGTGAGCGCGGCGGGGTGGCGGTCAGGATTTCGATTGAGAAGTAGAACCTGGAAGAAAGAGGAACATGACCTCTTCCTGCCAGGCTTACCATCTTGGCCGAGGCTGCCTGGCAAGGCCTTTACGCTTTCGGGGTTCAGAAATCCTGAGCAGGGCGGTTTGGCGAGGAGAATGTCCGGGTGATTTTATCCAGGAGACTCTATTGCGTGCTTGCGTTGGGGACGGCTGTTCTCGCCTGCTTCACCGTCGAGGCAGACGAGTCCAGCCGCCGCTGGGTTCAGAGCTATGATGCGGGCTACACTGACAGGACTGGGGCGCATGCCGGAGGGTCGGAGATCATGCACCTGGTCCCTCACAAGGGAAAGCTCTACGCAGCCAACGGCTATTGGGTGGACTCCCGCTGGGTCATTCCGCCCGATGCTGAAAAACAATCGGCCCAGGTTCTTCGACTGGATTCCGCCGGCGGACGCTGGCAGGTTGACCTGGATACCGGCAAGGCCAACGGGTTCGATCTTCGCTACATGAAGGGGAACATACTCAAGTCGGTTACATTTACACGAGATGCTGCCGGCAGGCGCCTGGAGAAACCGCAGAACCTGCTGGTGATGGCGGCCGGAGCGAATTTCGAGCGGGGAGGATCCGTCTCCACCTGGGTGAAGGAGGATTCCAGCGGCAGGTGGATTCATACGCTTGTCAGGCATGGATCTACCGCGGGGGGGGTTCGGTGGGTTCCACGCGACATGGAGGTCTACAGGGACAAAGAGACAGGGGTCGAGCGCCTGTTTCTGCTGTTGGGCAATCCCGGGGTTACTTCGGGGGTCTACGACCCCAATCTGCCCGGAAAAATTCTCTGGGACAGGCACGTGGAGTTTCCTTTTCTAACCACGGGCAGCCTGAAGACACGTCCGCTGGGGCTCGCGCAGGCCAATGGTTTCCTCTACCTGTCGGAGGGAAGCTCGATCTACCGCAGGGATGATGGAGAGAGGCCGGGGTATACCGAGATCCTGAATCTTGAAGCCGACACCGATACCGATGTCGGCGGCATAAGAGGGCTGACGACTATCTCCAATCCCAACGGTGCCGGCGATTCACTTCTGTTTCTCTGGGCGCCCGGGCATAAATCGAGAAGCCAGGTCAAGCGGCTTGATCCCGCGGGGGCCGGGCACTACAAATTGCACGATGAGGCGAGCATGGCCGATCTCATGAGCGCGGCTCTTGGGGTCAAGGTTACCTACACGCTCGGGGCGCACAACAGGATGCTGCCGGTCAAACACCCAGGGACAGGGGAGCTGGTGCATCTCATCGGCTTCCAGGGGAACATCAGGGGAAAGAACGACCTTCGTTGGAAGGGCAGCCAGCTTTACGCTGGCGCTATGTACGCGGTTCGTTCCGCTGATCAGACCTACAAGGTCCTGGAGGTCAACAATGCCTACCTGCCCGGGAAATCCTTGCTGGTGTCGCCGCGAACCTTCTGTCTTTCTCCTTTTGGTGACAACCACCTCTATATTGGGGGCCACGATTCGAGCCGTCTGATCTCGGATGATATGGCCTGGGTCTTCCGGGCTCCGGTTGAGGTCGCGCTTGGACTCAGGTCGGCACTTGCCGCTCCGCCGGGAAAGGTCGATCCACCGCCAGCCGCTCGCCTTCTCAAGGGGCCTGTTTACGAGCTGCGCATCTATGTCGCCAACGAGGATCGCTTTCAGCATCTCATCAAGCGCTTCCGGGATCACACCGACCGAATCTTCAGGAAGCATGGGCTCGCCCCCATGGGCTACTGGATCACAACAGAAGGACGTGGCAGCAAGGGCCGGCGGTTTGTTTACGTTCTCAAGCACCCTTCGCGCTACGCGGCTTATCGCAATTGGAACAGCTTCACCCGTGACAGGGAGTGGGAGGCGGTTCTCGACATCCCGGAGTTCCAGCGGCTCCTCGCCGAGAAGCCGACAAGTATTTTCATGACAGAGAACGACTATTCGGACGCCTCGATGGATGCGGCTGAAAAGTCTGGCGGGGTCTACGAGCTTCGGACCTATATCGCCGGTCCGGGCAAGCTGGATAAGTTGAACGCCCGTTTCCGCGACCACACCACCCGGCTGTTTACTAAGCACGGTATTCGTAATGTTGGCTACTGGACACCTTTCGACATGCCGGAAGCCGAGAACACCCTGATCTATCTTGTTCATCATGCAGGCAGGGAGCAGGCGGATGCCAGCTGGATGGCTTTCGGGCAAGACCCCCTCTGGCGGAAGGTTGCCAGGGAATCCCGGGTAGATGGCAGGCTTTTGAGCAAGCCTCCCGAGAGAATCTACCTGAAGCCAATGGCCTTCTCGCCGCTGAAGTAGCCGCAGCCATACTCTCCGATTGGGCCAGGAAGGGCTGGGCCCCTCTTGTCAGCGTCTTCTCCCTGGAATAGGCTATGGGCTTCGTTCAATTGGTACATGGAGAGGTTATAGACATGAAGCGGATGATGATGCTCCTGGGCGCTCTTCTGGTCACAATCCCGATTCGCGCGGCAGGGCCTGAAGTCGCGGCCAGCGACGTATCTACTGGCCTGCGCCCCTTCTTTGAAAGGTACGATGCGGATCGCGGTAACCTGGATCGTTTCTACAGTATCCCGCTTTCAAAAAACGACCATCAGCGCAAGCTGGACTTCTACAAGGAGCAGCTCAGGGTTCTCGGTAAGATTGATTTTGACGGGCTCAGCCGCGACGGACAGGTTGATTACCTGTTGCTTCGTAATGAGATCGTTCACACCAGGGAGCGCATCCTCAAGGAGGCGGCTCTCGATGCCGAGGTGGTCTCGCTTCTACCCTTCTGGGAGCCGATTGTCAAACAGCTTGAATCCCATCGCCGCCTAGAGGCGGTCGATGGAAAGAGGGTCGCGGCCCATATGGAAAATATCGAGGGGCTGATCTCAGCCGCTCACTCCAGGCTCGATGGCTCTTTGAAAGAAGCCAGGAAGACCTGGGGCAAGGACAAGGCAAACAGGGCCCATCGAAGAGTTCGAGATCTTGATCGAGCGGTTTCGAACTGGTTTCGTTTTTACAACGGCTACAGTCCCCTCTTCTCCTGGTGGGTGAAGCGGCCTGCCGGGCGCGTTAATGAGGCCCTGGGTAAATACGCTAAACTCATCAAGGAGCAGTTGGTAGATCGAGCCAACAAGAAGCCGCAGGGGCCGGATGGGCTGGTCGGGGATCCGATCGGAGCCGAGAAGCTCCTGGAGGAGCTCGAGCGCGAGATGATCGCCTATACTCCGGCGGAGCTGGTCAAGATTGCCCAGCAGGAGTTCGTCTGGTGCGACCGCGAGATGGCCAGGGCTTCGCGCGAGCTCGGCTTCGGGGACGACTGGCGCAAGGCGCAGGACCACGTCAAGAACCTGCATGTGAAGCCAGGAGAGCAGCCGAAGCTCATCAAGCAGCTGGCTCTTGAGGCTGAGCGTTTTCTCGAGGAGCGAAAGCTTTTGACGATCCCCTCGCTCTGCAAGGAGACCTGGAGAATCCAGATGATGTCGGCGGACCGGCAGAGGGTGAATCCGTATTTCACCGGCGGGGAGGTGATCAGTGTTTCCTTTCCTACCGATGAGATGGCCCACAAAGACAAGCTCATGAGCATGCGCGGGAATAACATTCATTTCTCCCGGGCCACTGTTCACCACGAGCTGATCCCCGGTCATCACCTGCAGGGTTTCATGACAGCGCGCTATCGGGCATACCGCAGAAGATTCAACACGCCCTTCTGGACCGAGGGGTGGGCACTATACTGGGAGATGCGACTCTGGGACCTGGAGTTCCCGAAATCACCCGAGGATCGGATCGGGATGCTGTTCTGGCGCAAGCACCGCTGCGCGCGGATTATCTTCTCGCTCGGATTCCACCTGGGGACGATGAAGGCGGGAGAGGCCGTGGATTTCCTCGTCGAGCGAGTCGGCCATGAGCGGCGCAATGCCACGGCCGAGGTGAGACGTTCGATCCAGGGCGGCTATTCGCCGCTCTACCAGGCGGCCTATATGCTCGGAGCCCTGCAGATCAGAGCCCTGCAGCGAAAGCTGGTAGGGGAAGGAAAGATGACCGACAGGCAGTTTCATGACGCGGTCCTGAGGCAGAACTCCATTCCTATCGAGATGCTCCGCGCCGCGCTCGACAAGGATGTGAAGCTTACCCGGGATTACAAGCCCGGCTGGAAATTTGCGAAGGACGGGGGCTCCCGCTAGACCTGCCCCGGCCGGTCATTCGCAGACGCTGTTCTCGCAACCAAGGGTGATGTCGTCTTCGAGGTCCGAGCGGCCGCATTCCGTCGGTGCTGGAAGCGCCTCGCCTCCGAGGAAGAGGAAGTTCAAGCTGTAGATCGCATCGGTTATGTCGATGCCGCCATCGCCGTTCGCATCGGCGGCGGCCCTGCAACCAAGCCCCTCGCCGCCGAGGAAGAGGAAACGAAGGATGGTGATCGGGTCCGAGATGTCGAAGGTCGAGTCGCTGTTGGAATCCCCGCGAAGGAAAGGCCCGATGCCGCTGGTGGGGATGCTCACGATGGAGATTCGCCAGTCATTCCCGGTCAGCCCGGGCAGCGTGCCGCCGGGGGAAACCACGAGAGTGAAACGGGCGGAGGCCAGGTTACCGCTGATGTCGAAATAGCCGAGATAGTTGGTGTCTCGGGAGATATGGGGCTGGAAGCCCGCGACCCACAGCTTGGTGCCGTCGCCGCTGACATCCATGCTGTTCAGCGGCGAGATCGGATCGAGTCTCGGCAGCGTTCCGGGAGAGGCGCCGCCGGTGACGAAACTGCCGTAGGCGATGGTCCCGCTGCGGCCTGAGAAGTAGGTGCCATCGCTCTGGCGTACGGCGGTCGCGTGGCTGTCGAGAACGCCGGAGATGCGGGGGTTGTAGGGGGCGGACCAGCTTCCGTCCTCGACCTGGTCCCAGGCGCGAAAGCCGTTGCTCCCATTGTGGGTGTAGAGGGTGTCGCCGTAGACCACCTGGTAGATCTTTGAATCGGTGGCTGCGGTATGGACTCCCATGTCGGTGGCTGTGTCGGTGATGGGGTTGTAGTGCCAGAGGCGACCCCCGCCGCGGGTGTGGGCGTAAATCTCTCCGTCCCGGGGTCCCCTGATAAAGATGTCCGGATGCTGTTCGCCACCGCCTCGCCGGTCAAATCCCCTGATCCTTGTCGAGGAGGCCTCGATCGCCGGGTCCAACAGCTCTCCGAGAGGAACACTCCACTCAGCCGGAGAATCTCCCTCGGCAAAGTACAGCGTGTCGTTTGCCTCGTGGTAGTAGGTGGCCCGGGCGCCCCAGGGAACATTATCCACAACCGGGAGGTTTTCGATAAACGTGAGGCTGCCACCATTCACCTCGTAGATCGCTCCGCCTCCGTTGGCCTGGGTCCCTACAATGAGGTAGTCGCCGGAAAACGCGCTGCGGGAAGCGAAGCAAATCAGCAGAAAACAAACAAGAGTCTGGATGCGTTTCATGACCGTATCTCCCGCGGAAAACAGGGGTTTTTCTTAGAGGACCGCGTCTGGGGATTATTTTACGGAGCGAATAGGTTCCAGGGGCATAGATTCCTTCTTTCGGGCTGTGCAGGGCCGAAAACGGAACATGTGGTATTTCTGGAAGTTAAAATACCGATTGAAGAACGGCCTGTTAGTTTGTATCTATAAAGTTGAAACAAAATGACAATGAACCGCCGACAAATACTGAAGGGGCTCTCACTCGGGGCAGGCTCCGCGTTGCTCTCGCCGGTGATTGGGCGCCTGTTGGCGAACGCCGAGGGTAAGGCCCGTCCTCCGCGGTTTGTTTTTGTTCTCCAGAGCAACGGTTTTGATGCGGTACAGGCCTGCCCGAAGAGTATTCCTTTCCAGGAATACTCCGATCGTGAAAAGTTTGAATCGATTGACCTTTCCAGGCACAAGCTGCCTGCGGGCCTGGCTCCACTGGAATTTTTGAAGAGCAAGACCACGATTGTGCAGGGGCTTTCCGGGCGCTGCACAGGTGGTGGGCATTCCACCCATGGCGGTTGCCTTGGTATGTATCGAACATCCCCGGCCAGCAGGTCGCCGCAAAACATCACCATCGATTACCAGCTGGGCCAGGCCGTGCCCGGTATCCTGCCCTGGATCGGGGTCGGCATGGCGTCTAAGCCCCGGGATGCCCTGATGGATATTTCCGCGCGAGCCGCCCACAAAACGATGCCGATCATCCTGGACCCGGAGAAGGCCTACAACGCGTTCTTTGGGGTGGTGGCCGGCGGTGAACGGGAGAAGAATTTTCACCTCAAACGCAACCTGCTGGATTATATGGTTGGCGATGTGAAGAAGACGCGCAAGGCGCTGGGGTCGCTGGGCGGTGAGGAACTGGACAGGTATCTCAGCGCCTACGACCAACTGGCCGCAAGGCAGTACCGGCTCCTGGGCAACAAGGATACACTCAAGCGGTCCGCGCCGAAGTTCGACGGCCGGTTTACCTCGCCGGTGGCGACCCAGCGCCTGGAGGCCCAGTTTGAGCTCGCCTCATCCGCGCTGATCGGTGGGCTGAGTAATGTAGCTACCATCACCTGCGCCGCCACCGAGATCAACGCCCAGCCCTACCTGGGTATCGGAGTCGATCTCAGCAATCATGGTTTCGGCCACATGGGCGGCAACAAGCGCGATGCGCGCGGGGTTCCCTATTATGAGAAAACCCGCGGCTGGCTCTTTGGCTTGATCGCAGGGATGGCGAAGCGCCTCGATTCCATCCCGGAGGGAGATGGTACGATGCTGGACAATACGGTGATCGTCTATATGAGCGATGCTCCGGACACGCATCATTCGACCGCTTACGAATGGCCGCTGGCGATCGTCGGTAATCTCAAAGGGAAGCTGAACCTGGGTGGACGCTACATGGACTTTCCCGGTTACGGCAAGCCGGGCCATCATACGGTGGGGGCTCTGTACGCTACCTTCCTGAACTGTGTCGGCCAGCGCCAGCAGACCTTCGGCAGGCTTGATGCTGAGCTGGATGAAAAAGAGATGCAGGCAGGTCCCATCAGCCAGTTCATGGCCTAACCCTGTCCGGCTGAAACCCATGAAACGAGCCATTTTAACTATTCTTCTCTGCCTGTTCTCCGCCATGCAGAGCCAGGCGGCTCCGCCGGCCGGGTGGACTGAGTTTCGCCGCGCTCTGCTGATCAATTCAAGCAGCGATAAGGTCCACTCCCGGTCCATCAATGGGCTCGAGAAGGCCCTGGTGGATAAGGGTTTTGTTGTGACGGTCCTGGCTGATGCTTCCAGGAGGGGTGGTATGGTCTACGAAAAGTGGGTGCGCAGCATCCCGGCCATGGGGGTCAGTATTATCTACTACCTGGGCGAGCTCGACGCGGTGAAGAGTAAAGATGGGAAGAGACTTTGTTATTCAATGCACATCGGCGGGTACAAAGAGATTCCCCGGGCCAGGGACCCGAGCCTGGGCCGTTCACGGCAGGAGGACAAGCCCTGGCTCAGCCTGGAGCGCCTGGCGGAAAAGCTGGGCAGGAAGCTGGCCCGCCAGAGCATGGTGGTGATCGACTGCCTGGGTATTGTCGACGAGGCCGGGTCGAAAAAATCACCTGCAGATCTTCACGGCCAGGCAGCCGGGGCCTTCCGGGGCAAGCTGTTCTCATCGTTTTACCCTGGAAAGGGAGCCTTTCATCCGAGCCTGGATTCACCCGCACTGGGGCCCCTGCTGGGTGTGAAATTAACGGCTGCCCTGGGGGAAGGCGGCGAGTTGCCGCCGCGAATCGAGAAGCTGGCTTATACGGTGGTGCCGCTTGGCAGGGATCGTAGTGTCGGAGTTTTTGAGCTCAAACACTCCGCCGGCGAGGTGTGTTCACCTCCGGATGCTCTGCGGCAGGGACGCTTCGGGGGTGACCAGTGGGTTGATCGCAACGGCTTCTGTTTCATCTGGTGCCCCGCGGGGAAGTTCCTGATGGGAGATGCGGAATTCGAGGACGCGCAACCGGTCGAGGTGTCGATCAGCAAGGGCTACTGGATCGGTAAGTACGAAACACTGGGCAATGAGGCGAACCTTTTCAATGTCGGCGGACAGAGGCTCGGCCGCGGCAAGACCGAATGGATTCCGCCCGGCATCGGCAGCGTCGACAAGGTGGTCCCCGGTATGGAGAAATGGCAGGCCTACAGCGCAGAGAAAGGCCTCGCCTACAAGGGCTGGACCTACGATTACCCCACCGAGGCGGAGTGGGAATACGCCGCCCGCGCCGCCGGCCGCGCGGGCTATCCCTGCGAGATAAAGGACCTCGGCAAGTACGGGAATTTCGCCGACCGGAGTCTTTACAATGACCGTGACCCTGTCCATTTCATTTATGCCAACCGGCAGGCTGATGACGGTTACGGGAGATCGTTCGCGCCCGCAGGGCAGTTCCTGCCCAACGCCTGGGGCATTCACGATATGCTCGGGAACCTGGCCGAGCTGTGCAGCACCTATTACACCGAACAGCTGGTCGGAGGGGTCGACCCTAACAGCCAGTCGCTGCCTACAACACGAAGTTCGCGGCATCGAGTTTCACGTGGCGGGGCCTGGTGCAGTCCGCCTGAATACCTCCATGTGGCCTATCGCAACGCCTTTACCGGTGTTGGTACTCCACATGTCGGCCTTCGGCTGGTGCTGAGACAGGGGGGGCGCCAGACTCGAACACGTGAGGAAATAACAGCCGCCCTTCAGGCGGAGCTGGATGCAAAAACGAAGCAGGGAAAGGACAGTAAGAAATGAAGAGCTGCCTCCTTTCCTCCACAGTTCTTGCACTTTCGCTGACTCTCAGCGGGTTGAGCGTGGCCGATGATGAATTCATCCGCGAGGTTCGTCCCTTCCTGAATAATTACTGTGTTCCCTGCCACGGCCCCCAGAAGCAGAAGAACAGGCTTCGTGTAGACCACCTTACAGCGAGCATGAAAGACCGTAAGGAGGCTGAATTGTGGGCGCGGATGCTCGAGGCCATCGAGTTTGGCGAGATGCCCTCGGACAAGGCGAAAAAATTCCCCACAAGAAAAGAGGCTCGGGCGGTGCGGGCGTGGATCGCAAGGACACTCGAGCGGCAGGGGCTTGCCGTTGAGGATAAGCGGGATAAGGAGGGCTACGGCAACCTGGTCTCTCACGAACTGCTTTTCTCTCCGGCGCAGAGCAGGCGGACCGTGGATGCCGCCGCCCGCCTGTGGCGAATCACTCCGAAGGCGTTGGCGAATTTATTGCGGGGAGCCCGCATCGTTTCGAATCCCTTTGACCTCGAGAAACCACATGGGAGTTTTCGCGACTTCAAGGGGAAGTATCATTTCAATTCCCTCATGGCGGAGCAGATAACGGAGCTGGCTCTTTCTCACTCCCACACGGCTGCCAGGAATGCTCGCAAGCGGATCAAGGAGCTTCGTGAAGAGGGAGTCCCGATCGAGGAAGCCAACCGGGAGGCTCTCAAGCGCCAGTACCACGATGTGCTGCGGCGCTCGCCAACGGAGGCGGAGCTGCTGTCCTTGATGAACCTCATTAAGAAGGTGGACTCAGAGCTGGGTGTGCCGCGCGGGCTGCAGGCCGCCTATGCCGCTATTATCCTGCAGCCGGAAACCCTGTTTCGCTTCGAGGGGACCGCTGAGGCCGATGGGGCGAACCTGGTAGCTCTTTCCCGCAGGGAGCTGGCTACATCGCTTTCCTTCGCCCTGACCGATCTGCCGCCGGACACCCATTTACTGAGAGCCTTTGATGACAAGGAGCTCCCTGTTCGCGACATCCTGCGGGCGGAGACCCGCCGCCTGCTGGCCGATGAAAAGCGGCAGGATGCGAGGAGGCGCCTGCTCCAGTTCTTCCAGGAATACTTCGACTACGAGAAGGCCGAGGATATCTTCAAGGACCAGGTCAAGGGGCACAAGCACTGGGCGCCGGCGCTCGTCTATGACCTCAACACTCTTATCACGAGAACCCTTCAAAAGGACAGGCAGGTTTTCAAGACACTGCTTACCACGCGCGGGTATTACATCCATATTGGGAGCCACAGGGATCATGCTTCTCCCCTGACATACAACCTGCCACCGGACTGGAAGCCGACGGAAAAGCCGGTCTTTTTCCCTGAGGATCAGCGGATGGGGGTCTTGACACATCCGGCCTGGCTGGTAGCGCATTCGGGTAATTTCGACAATGACCCGATTCGTCGTGGGCACTGGATTCGTTACAAGCTGTTGGGCGGGAATATTCCCGACATCCCGATCAACGTTGACGCCAAGTTGCCCGACGACAAGACCATGACCCTGCGGGAGCGAATGCACGTGACCCGGGTCGATGAATGTTACAAATGCCACAGCAAGATGAACCCCCTGGGCCTGCCCTTCGAGCGCTATGATCATTACGGGCGATACCGTCTCAACGAGCTCGATAAGACGGTTGATGCCACCAGCAAGATCGTCAACACCGGTATTGCGGGGATTGACGGTGAGGTGAAGACGCCTTTTGAATTGATCGAGCGCCTGGCGTCTTCGCTCCATTGTGAGCAGGTCTTTATTCGTTACGTCTTCCGGTTTTTCCTCGGACGAAACGAAACCCTTGGCGATGCGAAAACTCTGCAGGATGCTCACAAGGCCTATGTCGGCAGCGATGGCAGCATGAAGGCGCTGGTCGCATCGCTGCTCAGCTCAGATTCCTTCCTCTACCGGGCGAAAAGACAAAGGAACGGGGCGAACTCTGAAAAGTAACACCTCGTCGCTCTTTCAGCGCGGTGTTCTTTATTTCGCCTCAGCGACCTTGACCACGTCGATCTGGATGAACTGGCCGTGGTAGGGCTTCGGAGAGATCTCGGGAATGGTGAGCTTCTTGAAGTTTGAGATCAGCTTGCCGTTCTGGCCATCGCCGGAGAGTGTCAGCACCGCGCCGCCATCGATCCTGATCGTCCTGGTGTAGTCGATCGTGAAGATCTTGTGGCCTACCCGATCCTGCCTGTTGAGGAAGTAATGCGATTTGGGAGATGAGACCTCGATCTTGTAGATATTGTAGGTCTTGTTGTTGGGCCCGCCGCCGATATAGAAATACTCGCCGTCTTTTTTTCCTTTCTTGTACATCATCGGCTCCACCACGCCGCGGAAACGAAGGGTGACATCGTAGGACTTTCCCTTGTCCCCGCCGAATTTCCTGGTCGTCTTGAAGTTGTCGGTCTTGTTCGGGTCGCCCTTGACCAGGGCCGAAGCGCAGTCAGCTCCCTTCCTTGGCTTGTCAGGCATCTTGCCTTTGCATGGAAATTCGAAACGATAGCCGTTGAGTGAAGCGCCGGGGCCTTTTGCCTTGGCCGGCTTCGCCTTCTTCTCCTCGGTGGTGGAGCTCTCGCCGGAGACGGTGTTCAGAGATATGGTTGAAACCACCAACGCCGCACATCCGAAGGTTATTGATGCTGTCAGGAATTTCAGGGTCATCTCGTTTCCTTTTGTTAGAAGAGTTTCGGCGGTTAGTTTTTTCTACCGGGAAGACAGTCTGCGCATTCTAGGCTTCGGGCACGGATCCTCTCCTATTAAAAACAGGGTTTTTCGGGGGCGGATTGTTCCGGAATGACCTTTCTTGCTATCGCCGGGAGTCCGCTGTTAGCTTAGAATTACCGTTCGCACTCCCCGGGACGAGGGGTGTCCAGGAGATCAGTTTCAGCAGGTGTTTCATGAGAGCATCACTACTTCTGCTTCTTGGCTGCCTTCTGTTTGTCCGGCTGGCTGCAGCCCAAGAACCAAAGCCGGAGCTGGCGGACTTCTACGCTCCGGAGGTGATCCAGGATATTCAGCTCGAGGTCACTTCAGCCAATCTGGAGCGCCTGGCGGGCTCGTTGCCTGAGCGGGTCTATGTGCCGGCGCGGTTTCGCTGGCGTGGCCAGGTGATCGAAAGGGTGGGCCTGCGCTACAAAGGCAACAGCTCTTCCCGGCCCAACCAGCGGCACAAGCGCGGTTTCCTTGTAAAGTTTTCAGAGTTCGTGAAGGGCCAACGCTTCCTCGGGCTCCGGCGAGTCGCGCTCGATAATGGAGTCCAGTTCGGGAGTCTCTTCAGTGAAAGGATCATCACAGACATCCTGGCCGAGGTGGGGGTCTCGGCTTCGCGAACCAATTACGCCAGGGTGACCTTGAACGGAAAATTCATCGGGGTGTATGTAAACGTGGAACGGATTGATAAAGCCTTTCTTTCAAACCGTCTCGATGATGCCGGGGGCGCGCTCTTCAAGGTTCACACCGGAGGGCCGGGAGCCGACCTGCGGTATATTGGAGAGGATCCGCTGAGCTACGCGAAGGCCTTCGAGATCAAGGCGGGAGAGCCGGCCGTGCAGATGTCGGATCTTGTGGGATTCATTCGGGAGGTCCGAGATATCCCGGACAAGGACTTTGCGGTGAAGCTTCGACGGGTCTTCGATGTGGACGCCTTTACGTGGCAAATGGGAGTGTTGCTGCTCGCCGGCGCCTTTGATCAATACACAGGCCTGGGGCCGCACAACTACTATCTTCATCGCGAGACCAAGACCGGACGCTGGCGCTACCTGACCTGGGACCTCGATGTTGGCTTCGCCGATCAGGCCTTCGGGCGGGTTCCGGTGATCGATGGTTGGCACGCGGCCTGGCCGGTCTTCAAGGGTCCAAGGCCCTTGCTGGAGCGAATAGAGGCCAACGAAGAGCTCCTTGGACTCTACCGTGAGCGTGCGAAGAGGTTGCTCGAGACTCACTTCCATCCTGAAAAGCTCTCCGCGCGCTTAGATCTCCTCTACGCGCTGATCAGGAAAGACCTGGAGCGGGACCCCTACCCGAAGGGTCGTGTTACCAATCCTTCTGACCTGTCCTTCGATGATGTTGTGGTCTCGATGAAGAAATTTTTCAACAGGCGCTACGAGACCGCGCGAGAGCAGTTGGCGCGGCCTGGCAACAAACCCCAGGCTCGAAAGAACACTCGTGCAGCTCCTGGAGCTGGTCGGGGAGGCCCACGCCCGGGCAAGGCCTCCGCCGATGCGCCCAGCGAGCTGGCCGCGGTCAGACAGGAGGGAGGCACGATCCGGTTCACTTGGGAGGACAACTCCACCGGAGAGATAGCGTTCATCCTGCAGCGCTGCGAGGGAGTCGATTGTGTGAATT
>CAUZHA010000099.1:0-17233 GCA_963579555.1 Planctomycetes bacterium UBA1146 | reverse complement strand
TTGGTCGGAGGTGCGCCGGTGATGCGCAGCGTCTTGCGCGGCATGGTGTAGGCCAGCGGGTAAGCGACCCCCCACTGTTCCTTGTCATAGCCGCCCCCACCAAGGATGCCGAACGATCCGTCGTAGCGGCGCGACAAATCGTAGTGCCACTTCCGGTTGTCCATGAACTCCCGGTAGTGCTTGGGCTTCTTCTCGTGGAGGAGGCCCATGGCGGCGCTGCGCCAGATCTCGCCGATCCCACCCCCTGTATGCCCGTGCAACATGAAGCTGGTGGTGTAGAAGCTTTGAATGGCGCAAACGTCGCGCGCGCGCGCGTAGAGGGAATTCTCCCCGTCCGGGGTCAGGGCGGCGGCCGCCGCCATGGCAAAGGCGAGTTTACCGTTTTTTCCGTTGTCGACGAAACCGACTTCCGGACGATCGTCACCGTAGGGGTTGTTGCCCCGCCCGGCGTAGCGGAAGAAATGCCTGAGCGCACCGTTGAACATGTGGTCCGGTATCTTCACGCCGCATTCTCTGGCCAGCATGAGGAAGGTGACAACGTGGGTGCCGGCCGCGTTGAGGTGACCGTTTCCATAGGAGGTGAGGGCACTGCCTCGACCGGCCCAGGCATCGTTGTGCTGTGTCCTGGCCGCGTTATCGACCCATTTCTGGACGTTAGCCAGGATTTCCGGGTCCCCGGTGCGGAGATAGCATTCCGCAAGCGGAATTCCACCGTAACCGATGTACCAGGGATACCTGTGCGCAGGGACTTTGCGGGCCCATTTGCGAACCACCTCGAGGTCCTTGTCCTCCCCGGTGGAGAGCAGGAACAGCATGCCGATGCCTCCAAGGCCTTCGGTGGATTTCGGCCTGGAAAGGTAATCGGCCACCCCGCGCACGATCTTGTCCGATTTCGGGCAGTCGAGCGGCCAGGTCTTGCTGTAGGCGCCGAGAACGGGAACCTTGACGACAACCGGATCGGCCTCACCCTTGATGGCGAACTTGAGAATTCCGTCGGTTGCCTCCGCCGCGGCGAGAATCTGCCCGAGCTGGATGCGCGGGTCTATGTCTGCGAGTTCCTGACCGTTGATGGTCGCGATGATCTGCCCCGCCTTCAGTTTCCCGGTCGCTGCCGCCGGCGAACCTTCCTCGATGCGGGAGATGCGCATGACGAAGGCCGGCTGGAGCAGGTCGATGCCCATGCCGACGGGGCCAAAACGCTTGATGTTGGTGAGCGATTTGCTTTCACCCGGGCGCGTGGAGAAGAGACCGTGCGGTTCCTTGTAGAATGATTTCTCCGCAGCCCGGGCAAATGGCGGGAGCGCAAGCGCAATTAGAATAGAGAGAATTGTTTGTTTCATGAATCCATCATTTCTTTGCTCCGGCCCTTGGCCCCTTCCTGGGACGCAGACGCAGCGTGATTTTCGTTCCTACCTTGGGCAGGGTGTCCGGCTTGATCTGCCACATCAAGGCGCCGTTTTCCTGCGTCTGATGAAACGGCAGGCAAAGAAGTTCGTCTCCGAAGCTGGCAATCGAGATGACATCGCCACTCAGGTCAGCCAGATATTGACGCGGCCCGGGACCGTTATCTCGCAGATGCGATCCGGCGAAGATGAACGTGTGAGGCAGACGTGTCTCTTCCTCGCCGCCGCGTTTTTCGGCCTGATTGGGAGCGACAAGGACAGCGCCATCGACCTCGTCAACGCGCCCACTGGCCCGGACAATGAAATCGCTGATCGGTTTTTCGATCAGCTTTCCGTCTTTGTTCGTCGTAAGGAGGAACACATCAATCAAATCGCCTCGCGGCGGAACATTGACCCAGCGCGTCTTCTCTTCATCGACTGGTTTTCGCATCGCCGGATGGCCGTTGTTGGCTCCAAGCAGCAGAAGTCCCATATGAATGTGCATGGCCCTGGCCGACACCGCCACGATCGACTCGTGTTCCTTGCTGCCCTTCGTGCAGGCAATCAGTTCGAGGAGACCTTTATCGAGACAGATTGTCCCTTCGAGATCGACACATCGCTTCTCGAGGTAGTCGACCACCATGCCGGGGAGCTTCACGGGCTTGCGTGCTGATTTCATCGACCCCTGTTTGTTCGTCACGGGTTCGTCGGCTCGAGTCGCAGTCGAAAACAATGACAGGACGATCACGAACGCGCAAAGCGGTCCCATCGCCGTCACGTTACCGACCGCTAATTCAATTTTTTTTGAGTCGCGTTTCATGTCTCCACTCTCTCTCTGTACCAGCTGAAGTACGCCGATAGATTATGCGAAGCCATGGGCGGGGGCAAGGAGATCGATCGTATGATACAGAGAAGCGAAGAAGCCGGCCAGCTCCCGGCCTCCCGGTCCCAGGATTCCGAGACCGTCGAGGGGAGAGGAATTCTTCATGGTCCGGATTCCACCGTAGACCTGGGGAGCCTTCGGGAATTCCCCCACCTGAATCAACGCGTGGCAACCAGTAAGCGAAACAACAAACGACAAACCCAATAGCAGCAACAGCAGCCTTTTCATGCCTGTCCTTCTTTCTGCACAATCAGCAAATACGCAATATATTTAGATGTTAACTAAAGGTGTGCCACAGGGCGCCGCCGCGGGCAATCACAACAAGCATCCATCACCCCCTTGGTTGCTTATCTCCCGGGGCATAGCTTAGGGTGGTTGGGGTGTTTTACAGGAGGATGGACGATGGCTCCAGCCAGGGAAATGACCGACCAGGACCTGGTCCGGACATATGTCGATTCACAGGATGTAGAATCCCTCGGCGTCTTTTTCTGTCGTTACAAAAGGGCCCTGATGCGATTCGTATCCAATTTCCTGCAGGACGAATCAGCCGCCCAGGACATCGTGCCGGAGAGCTTTTTCAGGGTTGCAAGGAAGCCAGCCAGGCTCCTCGATGTGAACAGTTGCCGCAATGGGCTCCTGAAGATCGCCCTCAACCTGAGCATCGGCCATCTTCGGCGTTCAGTGCGGAAGAAAAAACTTACCGGGTCCATGGAGAATGGCGCTTCTCTCACCGCAGCCACCAGCAATGACCTCAATGGATCGGGACCTACAGCCCGGGTCCGGAATGAAATGGCCCGGCTCAGGCCGAGACTCCGGATGGTGATGCTGCTCAAGATCCAGGAGGGCAGGAGCTACCGTGAAATAGCGGAAATAACCGGCCTGACGGGCACCAATGTCGGCTACCTTATTCACCAGGCTATGAAAACGCTCAAAATCCGCCTCGAAGGTCTGCGGAAAGACCTCTCATGAATACACCTTTGAAACTCTCACAGGAACATGCCGGGGGCCTCGGCTACCTCCTCACCGCCTACCTCTTCGAGAGCCTCTCGGAAGAGGGACGCATGGAGGTGGAGGAACGTCTTTCGGGGGATCCTGCCGCGCGAGCCGAGCTCGAAGAGCTTCGCGACACCCTGGGGCTCGTCGAAGAGTCTCTGAAGACAGCCGGCGACGCGAAGCCGGGTACCTATTCCTTTGAAAACAACCGCATGGAGCGAGTGCTCGCCGTCTCAAGGAGACACCCTGTCTTCCAGATGACCCGGCGACGCCTCGTCCTGGGGATGGCGGCCCTCCTGCTCGGCTTTGTGAGCCTCTGCTCAATCTACCTGCAGATGGGCGACCGCGCTCCGCCCGGAGATGAAATGACGGCGGACGCCCCGGCCAGCTCAGTCGCCAGGAAATCCCGCACCCTCAGAGTGGAAAGCGTACTCTCGCCGCCCCGCTACGGAAGGGCCGTGCCGGCGACCGAGGGAGGAGAACGCAGGAGAGGTCGTGCGGCGGCAACTCCGCAGGACGGGGAGAAAAGAGCGGCCGGGGAGATGGATTCGATTATCATCGACGCCGGAGGCGGTGCGGCGGGCGTTTACGGAAGGCGAGCTGGCCGCGCCAGGGTGATCCGGGAGCCCGCCTCGAAAGAAGAAATAAAAGCCCTGGAGGAAAACACGGAACGAGAATACGCCGAAGCCCCGCCAGAAGAAGAAATGGAAGAGCTTGCCGAAAAACGACAGGTTATCCGGTCCGCCCTTGATAAAGCGGCCCACAAAAACTCGGGGCTTGCAGGGGAGCTCAATGAGCTGAAGGAAATTTCCTCGGGGGAAAAGTTGGCACGGATCCAGCCTCCCCGGGCCGCGGAAAAAGCGCGCTCATCCCGGGAGAGGGAGCTCAGCCCCCTCCAGCGACAAACTCAATCCGCGAGCCGAAGACCGGGAAAAAGAGCCCCCGCGAAGCCTCTAAAAGGAGAGGTCGAAGCCTCTAAAAGGAAGGTAGAGAAGAGTACTTTTTTCGCGAAGAAGCCCGGAGAAACCGCGGGACCGAGAATCATCGACCCGATAGGAGCAGGCGGCTTATCTGGCAAGTTCAAGGATAGCCCTAAGGATAAATCCAGCGCGCGGAAAATCATCCGGCGAGCGACGGCCACCCCTGCCCACCGTGACATCTATTCGATTGAAGGCATCGCATCCGCCCAGCCGGGCAAGAATGCCGCTATTGGAGCTGGGGGGGCGGCGGCCGGAAAATCAGCCAATCGAGCCGTTGACCCGCAAAAGGAAATTGACGCGTTAGAGCTCTCCTTTGATGACGCCTCCTTTAATGACGAAACGCTGCAGGAGAACAATGAAAACGACAATGTGGGATTTACTGACGATGACTTCTTCCTGGCGGACGAACCCGGGGATGAAAATTACGGGGTCGTCGCACAGATCGCAGGTGAGGCCGGCAGGTTCCGCAGCTCGTCGTCCCAGGCGCTCGTGCCCACCAACGGAAACTTCCGGCTCAATATCACCCGCCAGGATGGCCTTCTCATCCCACTTGGCAACGACGCCGGCATTGACAACCCACGGCAACAGGCGCAGCAGGTGGAAGTGCAGACCGCCTCGGAGGCCATCCCGGAGCCCATCGAGGGCGCGGTCTTTTCCGACCTTGCCCAGCAACAGGAGCAGGGGTTGGAAAAAGATCTCCTCGTGGTCAATGAGGACACCCTGAACACTTTTTCCTATTACCGCAGGCTCGACAGGCGCCTCAGCTTCGAGCAGTTCCGCTCGAGGACGCTTTCCATTCCTCCCCCCGCCATCGGCGACGAAGGGCTTGGCGAAAAGAGCTTTCGGGAAAAATACGGAGTGAATCCTTTCGTCGCCACCAGCAGGGACCACCTCTCCACCTTCGGCATGGATGTCGACAACGCCTCCTGGGGCCGGGCCCGCGAGTTCCTCATGAATGGCCAGCTACCCGCTGCGGACATTGTCCGTGTCGAAGAATTCGTCAACAACTTCTCCGACGAGAGGCCCGGAAACCCCGATAGCGTATTCACCGTCTTCACCGAGGGAGGCCCCTCTCCCTTCGGGGGAAGCGAATTAGAACTCCTGCAGATCACCATCAAGAGCCGGGACCTGCTCCCTGCGGAGAGAAAAAACGCCGTCCTGACCTTTGCCGTCGACACCTCGGGATCGATGGCCTCCCAAGGCAAGCTGGGACTGCTCCAGGAGAGCCTCAAGGCGCTGGTCGCTAACCTCGGCCCCAACGACAGGGTGGCGATCGTCGCCTTCTCCACCAACGCCTTCGTCGTCCTGCCCCACACCTCGGTTCGCCAGCGCGCCCACATCGAAGCCGCGATCGACAGCCTCTCTCCCGATGGAGGGACCAACGTCGAGGCGGGGATCAACCTGGCCTACAGGCTGGCGGGAGAAAGCCACGACCGCAAGGCGGCCAACCGCGTGCTCCTCTGCTCCGATGGCGTCGCCAACCTCGGCGCCAAGGGGCCTGAGGCCATCCTCGAGCGAATCCGGCGCTTCGCCGAGGGCAACCTGGTCTCCCTCTTCACCTACGCTTTCGGAACCGGGGGCCGCCAGGCGGTCCAGGGCGACCGGATGCTCCAGCGCCTCGCCGATGAGGGCGACGGCCGGTACCAGTACGTTGACTCCAGCCAGGGCGGGCGGGACCTCTTCAGCCTGCCGGACCAGTTGCAGTTCCTCGCCAGCGACGCAAAAATCCAGGTCGACTTCAACCCGGCAGTCATCAGCCACTACCGTCTGCTTGGTTATGAAAAACGTGATATCGCCGATGTGGATTTCCGCAACGACAAGATTGACGCGGGCGAGGTAGGCCCTGGCTCCACCGTGACCGCCATCTACGAGATCAAACGGGCCCGGCCGATTGGAAGCCTCGGCCGCCTCCACCTGCGCTACCGGGATGAGACGTCCCGGCGATTCGAAGAATTCGATTATGACCTGCCCACCGGGGTGCTGGCTGGCAGGCTGAAAGACACCACCGATCGTTTCCGCTTCATCGCCGCGATCTCCGAATTCGCCGAGATCCTCAGGCAAAGCTACTATGCCAGGGATGCTTCCTACGGAGCCATCCTCGAGGTCATGGCCTCGAACTCCCCACCCTACCGGGCCCGGGCGGGCTGGCGTGAGGCCCGTGAGCTCATCACCAAAGCGCAGGGTCTCTCGGCGATCGAGGCCCTTCAGGCTCTCGAAGCACAAGAGCTCTTCAGTCCATAGGTCCACAATGCCCTGGGCGGGGGCAAGGAGAGGGTGGAGATCAGGAGGAATGCGCCTACTGGCCCCTTGGCCGGGAATCGTCGCTCAGATACACTTCGACAGGGCCCCAACAACACGCACATTAAGGCGCGAACGCCGAAGGAGAAATGTAATGCAATATGAGGACTACAAACCGGCCGTGTCGAGTGCGTATGCAGCTGAGGCGGTCGGCGGGATCTTCTGCGTCACGGGAGTCTTCATCGGCATCACGCTTATAAACTCGGGGAATCTTCAGGGCGTTATGGGATTTGCTCTGGGATTGTCGTCAACCCTTCCGACCCTGGTTGGCGGGCTGTTGCTGATTTTCGCGGGGCGAATTTTGCGAGCAACGCCCACCAATTCAAAGGCACAAGCCGAACTGCCCCGGGAGAAGGACTGGCCCTCCCCCCTGGTTGCTTATCGCCCGGGGCATCGCTTAGGGTGGTGAGGATGATTAATGGGAGGATCTTACGATGGATCAAATTGACATTGAAAAAGTGAACAGATTCCCTTTCAGTTCGAAAACGACGATGAAAATTACCGCGTCCTCTCTACCTATCTTCCTGGCGATCGCTCTGCTGTCGGTCGCGTTGTGTCCGGGTGCTATTGCAGATGTGAACATTGCGCTCCGCAGCGGCGACTTCGTAAATCATTCCGCGCAACTGACGAATTGGATCAACGCAAGAGTGACTGCCCAGCCGAATGCGATCTCAGCAACCGGTCTCCAGGCACTCCTCGATGATCCCACCTTTGCCAACGCCATAGCACAGAGGCAACTGATCGCCAAGCTGGGCGCTGGCAATGTTGCGGATTTTGAAAAGAGCAGCACCCAGAAGAAGGCCTTCCTCGACTGGCTTTTCCTGCACACCAGGGCCATGGAAAACTACCTCGAAGGCGCAACCCCCATCGGGCGATCCCACCGCGAACAAAACAGCTGGAGCATCCCAGTCTCTTCGCTCGAAATCTGGCACCAGATCCTTATGGCCGATCCCGATTCCAAATCAGGAATCTATCTCAAGCTCGCCATCGCCACCGGACTGAACCCTCCCGGGACCGGCAATCGCGGTGCGGGCCAGGCGAAGAAACCCGAAACGCCTCTTGCTCGCTACCGGTTCTACAAGACAGCCTACCAAAATGGAGAGCTGTTCCCGAACTTTGCTGCCCTCTCGGTGTGGGAATACCGACAGATTGTTTCCTCCAACGCCTCCAATGTCGATCTTGCCTGGGGCCGGGAAGCCATCAATACCTGGCGACCCGACCTGCGCACCAATGAACAGGTGGTGAACTCCACCTCCGAAGTCTGGCGCCGAAATTCACCGATCTCCTTTAATGACACCTTCAAGAACGTGCTGGCCGGAGGCGGGAAATGCGGGCCTCGCTCCTCCTGGGCCATCTTCATTTGCCAGGCCTTCGGTATTCCGGCGGTGGGTGTCCGCCAACCCGGACATGTGTGCGCTACCTACAAGTCCGCCTACCCGGACGTGCAACCGCAGCCCGGCAACACCTGGAAAGTCGTCTACGGCCGTGGCTGGCATGTCTCGAAAACTTGCGGACTTCCGGGCCCACAGTTCATGGAAGAAATGGTTGCGCGCTCGGACCTCGCCGCCTTCATGCGCACCGAACGGCTCCGCTGGTTGTCCGCTGCCCTGGCAACGCAGGAAGAATCGAAAACCGTCCTGGAACTGGCCTCCAGGATGCCCGCCCTTCCATCTGCTCCGAAGCCTCTCCCCACTCCACCGCGCCAACCCAAAAGCGCAGCCAGGCCGAAAAATAAACCCGGTCCCGGAGTCGTCCGCATCGAAGCCGCCTCTTTCAGCAAGGCCACTGGCATCTCGGTCCATGACTGCTTCACCGGCGGCAAACAGATCTACAACGCCAAGTACGCACAGGGCTGGGGATCGCCACCAAATGTCTCCTGGGCCGTAAAAGTCGCCAAGACGGGAACCTATGAGCTCACCCTGCGAGCAGCGGTCGCCAATGTAGACCAATCGGTCAACATCGCAGTCAACAACAGTGAGCCATTTCCCCTCTCGATACCCAACACTCGCGGTCTCTGGAAGACGTCTCCCGCCCTGGAGCTCAACCTGGAACAGGGAGCCCACATCATCACCCTCACGCGTCCTGCCGCACAGCGAGGACTGGCGCTGCGATATTTAGAGTTGAGCAAAAAACGATGACGCGGCCCATCATGCCTGCACCCTCACAATGAATTAGTCAAACCCAGCCAACAGCCTATGCGAGTCCATGGGCGGGGGCAAGGAGCGGGTGCCCCCTGGTTGCTTATCGCCCGGGGCATCGCTTAGGGTGGTTGGGGTGTTTTACAGGAGGACAATACGCATGAGAGCTGGTCTTGGTGTGGCGCTGGTTTGTTTCGTCTCCAGTTTGGCCTACTGTGCCGGGGCCATTGAGGGTGAGACTCCTCGAGCAGAAGCGATCAAGGCCAACTTCGCCAAGCTCGTATCAGAGGATAAGGAGGTCAAGAGGGAGGCGCTTCTTTACTTCGGCAAGGTTGACAAGACCTTTGCGGCTGAGGTCCCTCTCTTTACTGCCTCGCTCAAAGATGAACGCAACCAGGTCCGGGCGATCTCGGCCTACGCGTTGGGGAAGATCGGGGAGGCGGCCGCAGGGTCGATCCCTGAAGTGGAGAAGCTGCTGGCCGATTCATCTGCCAGGGTTCAGAAGTATGCCAAGCGGGCGCTGGAGCGCTTAAAACCCTTCAAGCCAGATCCAGAGAAAGTGACACCCGAGGAAGCGGCGCGGCTGCTGGCGGAAAAACTCAGGTCCTCCGACAACAAGGACGAAGTGGTTGGAACTGCAAAGCGAATCGTCGCATGGGATACCAGGGAGTTGTTCGAGTCGCCCGAGGTTCACGCCACCGAGGAGCGCCCGGCGAATGGAATGAAGTCCTTTTTCTATGAGGGCGCGGACTACAAAGGCAAGCCGACCTGGGTGTTCACCTACTACTCGACGCCCAGGGGGAGGCCACCCAAAGGCGGCTGGCCCGCGATGGTATGTGCTCACGGTGGCGGCGGCACGGCGTTTCCTGCCTGGGTGGCGCATTGGAACAAGAAGGGGTACGCGGCGATCGCGATAGACCTGGAAGGTCACCTGCCGGGCGGGAGCCATTTCGGCGTACAGGGCGGCCATCCGGCGAATCAGCCCCACAAGAACGCCGGCCCCAGTCGTGACGGCTGGTTCGGCGACATTGGTCTGCCTGACAAAGAGCAGTGGTTTTATCATGCGGTGGCTGATGTGATTCGTGCGAATTCGCTGCTGCGCAGCTACCCTGAGATCAACACGGAGAAGATCGGGCTGACGGGGATTTCCTGGGGCGGAACCATCGTGAGTGCGGTGGCGGGTATCGACTCACGGTTCGCTTTTGTGATTCCGGTCTACGGCGGTGGCTACATCCACCAACACAAAATGACCGCGAAGCAATTTCGCGAGTACAACACCAAGTGGGATCCTGCGGCACACTTGCCATACGCCAAGATGCCCATGCTGTGGGTGAATGGGTTCAACGAGCCGGTTTTTCCACTCGATCTATTCTGCAAGTCGGCAGGCACTGCGGCGGGACCGAGCATCTTGTGCATTCGTCCGTTCCTGATCCACGGACATGGCTTCGGTTGGGAAGAAGTGTGGGAGATCGACGGCTTTGCCAACGGCGTCGTCAACGGCGGCAAACCGATACCAACATTGGGAAAGCCAAAGGTGGACCCGAAGGATGGCCTGGTGCATGCGAAGTTCACTGGTGAACTTAAGAGTGCGTTGCTGGGGTACACTACAGCCGACAAATGGAAGAACGGAGCCTTGCGCACGATCCCCTGCACCATCGGCAAGGGCGAAGTAATCGCGAGCAAGCCCCTGCCCAGGGGAGCCAGGGTATTTATGATCAACGCTCGTGGCGGCGGCGTTTGGACTGACGGCTGCGTTGGTTCAGTTTTGGTACCAGTAAGGCACTAAGCTGCCCCCCTGGTTGCTGATCGCCCGGGGCATCGATTAGGGTGGTTGGGGTGGCGGATGAGGATCAGCCAGGGGAGAAGGAACCCTGATGGAGCTGCGACTGTTAAGCACCGATGTCGATGACCTGGTCGACCCGGATGAGGAGACCCTGGCAAGGGCCCTCAACGGGTTGCCTCAGATCTCAGGGGAAAATCCGCCACGGGCGGCCCTGGTTCACAGCAACGGAAAAGACTACATCCAGTTTTTCGCCATGATGGATGAGGGCAAAGGAGGGGATATCGCCTCGACGCCCTGCCATCTTCAATATTGCGAACATCACAAAGGAAAGCCTACCTGTTACTACAGCGAAAAGGCTGACTTCAAGAAGGCTGTTACGGTCCTGCTGGCCTACGCGAAAAATCATGGCTGGAAAGAAGCCGTAGCCTGGGAGCCGCTTGAGTGTGAAACAGAGTGGCAGGTTATCGTCTTCGGCCTCGTGCTAACCCTGCTGGGAATCTTTGCCAGCTACAATTTCCTTATAAATGGTAAGGGGAAGGCTATTGTGGGAGCCCTGTTCAGTTTCGGGATTGTCGGCCTGCTCATCTATTCCGTCGTAAAGGACAGGGGAGACCATGGGAAGCCATGGACATCAGGGGAGGGCAGCTGCACCTCTGGCGAGGGCGGAAGTAATGGTGGAGATGGAGGCGGGCGGGGGCAGGGTTACGAAGAGAGCGGTGGGGAACAGATTGCACCCGAGGCTCCGCCACCTCCCCCCGACTGAACTACTGAACCTCTTTTCTATAACTTCTGTTTAGTAAAAAAGAGTACTAGTAGAAAAGACTTTCCGAGAATTGCTTCAGTACTTCAGTAGACGACCCCCCTAACCCCCTTGGTTGCTTATCCCCCGGGGCATCGCTTAGGGGTGGAGCCATGTTTCGGCTTCTCTCCCGCGATGCCTGTAGCACAACCGAAAAACAGCGAATAATCGCTGGCTTGAAGCCCCACGTTCTCGAAGACCTCTCGAACATGGGAACAATCCCGGAATTTTCGCATGTAGACTCCCAGCTGACTGTAGTTGCTCGGGTTTCCGAGAAGAAAAAAACCAAAAACAGGGATCAAGTAGCGAACATACGACAAGTAGAAGAGACGAAGAACTGGGTTGCGGGGCTCCGATATTTCCACAAATGAAAACCTGCCACCAGGATGCAGGACTCTGTATACCTGTAGCGCAAGCGCCCTGAGATCCGAAGGATCCATGGTTTTGAGTCCGAAAGCGCAGACCACACGGTCGGCCGAATTTGTTTCAAGGGATGTTTCAAGTATATCCTCTTCAAGTATAGCCTCGGGCTCCGTGATGCCGAGCCGTCTGGTGCTAACCCGGGCCCGGGAGCACATCTCGGGGCAAAAATCGACTCCCCGAATGGCAGATGGTTTCCTGGCGCTGGCGTTGATGAGTGGAATGCACTCTCCCATTCCAGTCATGAAGTCGTAAACTGTATGCCCCGCCTTGATTCCAGCACGCAGAATACACTGGCGTCGCCAACGCAGCGTGAACCCGAACGAAGACAGCATGTTTACCAAGCCGTAGGTTTGGGACATCTCGCCGAATAGATTTTTGACGTTATCCGTTGAGTATAGATCTTTGCTCTTCTCAGGATCGCTGCCTTTGACCATATCCTGCTACACCTGGATTGAAACCAGCCCGCAATTTATTTAACCCGCTAACGGAAACTGTATGGCATCTTGTCCAACCCATCAAGCTCCCCTGGTTGCTGATCGCCCGGGGCATCGATTAGGGTGGTTGGGGTGGCGGATGAGGATCAGCCAGGGGAGAAGGAACCCTGAATCGCTTAATTGCCCAGGAACGGCTTGCTCAGGACAACCAGGCGTATGAGCTCGCGCAGGCCGCCTTTCTTGCCGTCGAGTTCAGCGAGAATCTCATCGATGCTGGGGCGGTCGCCGATTTCGAGTTCACGTCCCAGGGCGTAGGTCATCAGCTTTTCGCTCAGGCAGCGGCTGAACTGGTCCTGTCGGTCTGCGAGGAGTTTTCTGAATTCCGGAAAGGTCCGAAACGAATCTCCGCCCGGGAGTTTGCCGGCGGAATCGATCGGATTTTTCTTCTCGTATTCGTCCCGCCAGCCTCCGATGGCGTCGAAGTTTTCCAACGCAAAGCCGAGCGGATCGATCTTGCGATGGCATTCGGCGCACGTTGCGCTTTCCCGATGTTTTACGAGTTGCTCGCGAATGGTGACAGCGCCGCGGATGTCAGGTTCGATCGCAGCAACGTCGGGTGGAGGGGGCGGTGGCGTGTAGCCCAGTAATTTCTCCAGCACGTAAATACCGCGGACGACGGGCGAGGTGTCCACGCCGTTGGCCGAGGCCGTCAGGAAAGCACCGTGGCCTGGCAATCCGCCACGTCGGCTGCCCTTGAGCGAAACACGCTGCAGCTCGTTGCCCTTGACGCCTTCGATGCCGTAGTGCAATGCGAGCTCGCGATTGAGAAACGAATAATCAGCGTCCAGGAATTCACGCAGCAACAGGTTGTTATCAAGCACGTGCCGGAAGAAGGTTTCCGTCTCTTTGCGCATCGCGGTCTCGAGGTTGTCGCGGTAGTACTCAAGAAAGTCTTCTGAGGGGGGCATGGTCCCGATATTGCCCAGGTCCAGCCATCGACGCACAAAATGTCTGACAAATCGATCCGACCTTGGATCGGCAAGCATGCGTGTCACCTGCGCCGATAAACCGGACTCCAATTTTCCGGCGGCTGCCAGCTTGAGAAGCGTTTCATCTGGAGGCGATGACCAGAGGAAATACGACAACCTCGAGGCCAGCGCGATTTCGTCCAGCTCTCCTTCACCCAGGTTCAGATACAGGAATCCGGGAGAACAGAGAATCGCCTGGCAGCCAAGCTGGAGGGCCTGTAAGGGTTTCACGCCTTCGTTGAGCTTGCCGGCCACAAGTCGCTGGATCGGCTTCAGCTCTCCGGCAAGCGGTGGACGTCTAAATGCCTTTTCGGCGAATGCTGCAAGCCGCTGGCCGATCGTCCTGGCATTCAGCTCCCCAGGCGCCAGCTTGCCATACAAGGCGCGATGGCCGGTGGTCGGCCAGGTATCAAGGTGCGGGCCTTCGACCCCGATCTCCCAGATCCGCAGGCGCGGCCCCCGGTAAGCTTTGAGAACTCCGTGCGCCTTCTCGGTCCCACCCTTCATGCCGATGAAAGGTTTGAATTCCGGTTTATCGGCGGCCTGGGTCGTCAGCAGCCGGACCATTCGCTTGGCTGCCAGGGGACCATTGCGAAAGCGGACCTCCGGCTCGTAGCCGGCTTCCATGAAGACCTTCCACTGAAACCACCGCGGCTCTTCATTCGTCAATTCGATTCGTGCCAGTGATGTCATCTTCGAGACGTTTCCAGTGCTCTCGACGCTGCCTCGCCGATCAACTGCGGCGATTTCCATCACCAGCGGATCACCGTTTCGAAAATCGCCCAGGGCTTTGCCATAGTCATGGACGCGGCTCACCGCTGCCGCTCGAACTCGAATGGTGTAGATGCCACTGTGAGCGACGCCGCCCTGCCGCAACAGTGGCAGGAATCCAATGTGTCCACCGCGATAATGGCGGCCGTAGAGATCGGTGAAAGGCGTCTCTGGAATAAAACGGAAGCGATCGACCTTGAAGAGTTTCGGCAGGTCCCTGGAGTTCTTGCCGCTGAAGTAGAACGGAGACTCCTGCGTGTATTTCTTTGATGGTGGGCGGTCTCCAAACTGGGTGGCTCGACGAATGGCTTCTTCCGCTGCGGCAAAGTAGTGATCCAGCAACCTGCCGGAGGTGACCAGGGCGGCCCCATTGTTATCGAATCCGTCGGCTTTAACCTCCTCAGGAAAATCTTCGGCTGGATTCCAGACCTCGACATTGAGTCCCAGCAGGTCGCCGATCGTCTGGCGGTACTCCCACGAGTTCAGCCGTCGCAGCGCACTGTGTCCACCGGAAGTGTTCAGTTCGGCCCGGGCGGCCGTGAGCTTCCGGGTCAGCTGGGCAATCGCCCTGGCACGCTCTTTTACTGGCGGCTGGGGCTCTTTTTCCGGTGGCATACTTGCAAGATTCAGCTGGTCGACGATTTCCTGGTAGCGTTCCAGGTCGTCGAGCTTCCTGATCTGATCCGGAAGCGTGTCGAATCGACGATCGGCCTTTTGTTTCTTGCTGCCGTGACATCGGATGCAGTGTTTCTGGAGAAACGCCGAAGTCAGTTCGTCAGCGCCGGCCATCGAGCTGGCCAGGATCAGAACTAAGGCTGCACATGGGATGATGGTTTTCATGCTCTGCACTATCCGAGCTTCATCGGAGAGAAGGTTCCCGTACTTCTTCCAAACCGATCGGTCTCGGAGCCAAACCACTGCAGAACGGACAGCCACAGATTCGCAAGCGGCACACGCTTGTGTTGCTCTGCGGGACAGACAACATGGCCCTGGTGTTTGAATCCGCCACCGGCCAGCAGCACTGGAAGGTTCCGGTTGCTGTGCCTCGACCCGTCGCTCATGCCGCTGCCGAACACGACCAGCGTGTTGTCGAAAATCTTTGCTTCCTTCAGTCGGGAAATGAAGTTGCTGAGCTTTGTGGCCAGGAAGGCTTCCACGATTTGAAGCTGACCGATCCGGTCTTTTGACTTTCCGTGGTGAGAAAGGCCGTGGTAGCCGCCTAAATCCAGTTCGGCTGTGCGGAACCCCAGCCCGGTTTCCAGGGTCGTGACGCGGGTGGAATCTGTCTGCAAAGCCAGGGCCATCAAGTCATAAAGCAGGGCCACCTCGTCGATATGTTGTCGCTCTTCGTCCAGTACTTCGTCAATCGGAGCTTTTGGCTTGGGACGATTGAGCCACTCTTTCGACATCTGCAGTCGCCGCTCAACATCACGAACCGATGTCAGGTATTGGTCCAACTTGTCGCGGTCGGCCGCGTTGAGGGTTCGATTCAAGACGCTCGCCGAATCACGCAGAGCGTCGAGCACGCTGGCTCGATGTTTCAGACGCGTGCGTTCGGCTTCACGTGCACTTTGCGGCGAATTAACGAAGAGACCTCGAAACAGCGTGGCGGGATTGTTGATTGGCGGTACATGAACACCGGCACGGCTCCAACACATGTCGGTGCCTCTCAGGATCCCGGTATTGATCGAAGGGAAACGCGTGGAGCTGCCGACATGCTCGGCGGCGGCCTGGTCGAGTGAGATATTCTTTCCAGGAAACCCAGCGGCTTCTTCCTTCTTGATACTGGTCAGAAAGCCTTGAACTGCCTTGTGCCCGCCATTGAGTTCGTGATCCAGATGCGAAAACACCGTCAGCTGGTCGCGATGCGCCTCAAGCGGCTTCAGCGTCGACGTCGCCACATAGTCCTTCCCGGCCGCCTTCGGGAAGAAATTACCCGGATAGAAGCCCAGGTGATTTCCGATGCAGACCAAACGCCGCGGCGGCTTCTCAGCGGCTGACAGACGGGCCGCAAAACTGTCGAAGGCCGGGAGCGACAGAGCGATACCCGTCCCCTGGAGAAACCGGCGGCGACTCAGGTGTGTCCGTTTATTCATGATCAATAACTCACTGAGATTTCAAGTCAACCCCAGCCAATAGCCTATGCGAGGCCATGGGCGGGGGCAAGGAGAGGGTGGGATGGCGGAATGCTCTGCGCGTTGACCTGTAGAGAAACAGCGCCTAGTATAATTGCCTGTTCAATTATTTATTAGAGCGCTCTATGAGAACCTCGATTATCGCAATATTGCTTTTGACCGCCGCCGCTGGAACCTCCTCCTGCTCTACGCCTTTTCCCCGGCCTGGGCCGGGAGAAAATGCGGCCGATGCCAGGGGCCATTACAACCGAGGCAAGGCCCTTTTCGATGACATGGCTCCTACCGACCCCACCACCCGGGATTTTGGTAAGTCGATAGCGGAGTTCAACCGGGCCATCCGTATAGAACCGGGTTACGCCGAGGCCTACCGCGCCCGGGGCTACGCCTATTACTATTCCGGCAGGAACGCCAGGGCCATCGAGGATTACAGCCAGGCGATACGCCTCGGCCTGAAGACCACCCTGCATGGGGCATCGCCATATTTGCTCCGGGGCTTTTCCTGGATGTACTTACGCAAATACGAAAAAGCCATCGAGGACTTCAACAGGATCATCAAACTGGAACCGGAGAATGCCGTGGCCTGGTACAACCGGGGTCTTGCCTACAAGGCCCTCGGTAAAGAGGCCAGGGCCAGGGCCGATATGGACAAGGGCAGGGAATTGGGCTTTCAGGATTGAGCCAGGCGACTCCCGCAAGTCTTTCACCTCTTCAGGAGGACAGGGCCCGCCTGGCGAAGTTGCTCCAGGGGGAGGACTGAGTCCCCCACCGCCACTTACCCGGCTAATAGCCTATGATAGCCCATGGGCGGGGCAAGGAGAGGGTCGCCCCTGGTTGCTTATCGCCTGGGGCATCGCTTAGGGTGGGACTCACTCGTCGAGGGGGGCGTCGGACTGAGGCGAAGGAGCCGGCTTGATCTCCTCAAGGGAATCCCGGGTGTCTTTCTCAGCCTTTCCCCTGCGTTTTTTCCCTGCACTCATCTTCTTACGGCCCCGATAGCGAAATTGGGGGGGGGAGCCCCCTTGGCTTCCATGGAAACCCGGCTGAAACTCCATGACCCGGCCCAGGCTCCCAAAACGGCACCCAGAACCCCACATCCGAGGATATTCACGTCGCCGCCTATATCAAATGAAGATCCCCCGCCATGCAATAGGCCGGCTACTATTCCTTTGGGGGGGGGGGCGGGGGT
>CAUZHA010000098.1:0-17326 GCA_963579555.1 Planctomycetes bacterium UBA1146 | reverse complement strand
TTACTACCTCGATCAGCTGAGGATGCCCAAGTACATGATCAACGCGGCCGGTGACCAGTTCTTCCTGCCTGATTCTTCCAGGTTCTATTTTGACCAGCTCCAGGGAGAGAGGTACCTGCGCTACGTACCCAACACAGACCACTCTCTGTTCGGCACCGACGCTTCCGCAGGAGTCGCCGTTTTCACGGGGATGATTTCGCGCGGCACTCCGCGTCCTGAATTCTCCTGGAGCATGGAAGATGATGGCTCGATCCGGGTGTCAGCTACAGATCGGCCTGTCGAGGCACGGCTCTGGCAGGCGACCAATCCGGATGCGCGTGATTTCAGGCTGGCCGCCCTGGGCGCGGCCTGGAGAAGCAGGTTGCTTGGCGATGATGGCAAGGGCGCCTATGTCGGGCGTGTCCGTCTGCCGGAAAAAGGCTGGGTGGCCTTCTTTGTCGAGCTGACCTACCGACTCGATACGGGCGAGACGATCAAATTCACCACGGGCATCCGGGTGCTTCCGGAAAAGCTTCCCTATATCGAGAAGTTGAAGGTCTACGCCGCGCCGGAAAAGTCTGATTTCTGATCTCATCAGGCATTAAATCCCGACTTGCCGGTAGGTTTACTTGTTAAGCACGAGCAGATCTATTAAATTGTAGTTGATCGCGAATCGCGGGTGCCAGCCTGACCCGCAGTGCAGCGCCAGGTACTAAAGATTCCTTGAAATAGAGCAGAAGGCGCCCTCATGAACCGCATCCAGCCGTCTCTTTCGGTATCTTCAATCCTTCTCCTCGCGGCCGCCATACTGGCACCCGGGATGGTTTCGGCCGAGGATAAGAAGGTCTCTAAATTTACCTCCGAACAGATCGGCTTCTTTGAAAAGGAAGTCCAGCCGGTTCTCGAGAATCGCTGCTACAAGTGCCATGGGGATGGCAAGAAGGTAAAGGGCAGTCTGCGGCTGAATTCACGGGCCAATGTGCTCAAGGGCGGAGTTGTCGGCCCTGCTGTCAGTCTCGAGAATCGCGACAAGAGCCTGGTTCTCCAGATGATCTCCTATAAGGATGATGAGCACCAGATGCCTCCCAAGGGGAAGCTCCCCCAGGCTGAGATTGACCTGCTCACCCGCTGGGTGAAGATGGGGATCCCCTGGACTCCCGGCGCGCAGGCGCCTGGCGGCGAGGCGGGAGCGAAGGAGACCGCCGCAATTACGGCTGAGGATCGCGCCTGGTGGGCCTACAAGCCGGTGAAGCGCCCAGCTGTTCCGGCCGTCAAGGATGGTCAGTGGATCAAGAACCCGATTGACGCGTTTATTCTCTCCCGGCTCGAGAAGGATGGACTTCGGCCGGCCCCCCCGGCGAGCAAGGAGACCCTGGTCCGTAGAGCCTATTATAACCTGATCGGCCTGCCGCCGACCCCCGCTGAGGTCAAGGCGTTCCAGGCGGACAACTCCCCCGGCGCCTGGGAGGCTCTGATCGACAGGCTGCTCGAGTCCAGGCACTATGGAGAAAAATGGGCCAGGCACTGGCTTGACCTGGTACGTTTCGCTGAGACCCACGGCTACGAGCGGGACAACAACAAGGCGCATGCCTGGAGATATCGGGACTACGTCATCAAGTCCTTCAACGAGGACAAGCCGTACGACCGTTTCGTGATGGAGCAGATCGCCGGCGATGAGTTGGAGAATGTAGATGCGGACAGCATCTCGGCCACCGGCTTTTATCGACTTGGAATCTGGAATGATGAGCCGGCTGACAGGTTGCTGGCGAAGTACGATGTATTGGACGGGGTGCTGTCGACGACCACCCAGGTGGTCATGGGGATGACGGTTGGTTGCGCGCGCTGTCATGATCACAAGAAGGATCCGATTCCACAGGAGGACTATTACCGCCTGCTCGCCTTCTTTCAGGACGTGACCAATATGAACGACCGCTCGACGCGCAAGGTCATGGACAATGTCGAGAGCGAGAAGCTCAAGGTCGAGCTGGCGAAAAAAGAGGCTACAGAGAACGGGTTCTATAACCAGATCTTCCAGCTTGAGGAGGACTTCAAGCTGGCCCTCATGAAAAAGGATGGCCTCAAGACGGCCGCAGGCGTGCGGGTGCCTGATCTCGTCGAGCTCTCCTTCAAATTCTATCGAGACACCTGGAAGAAGCTTCCCGATTTTGACCTCATCAAGCATGAGGCCGGGGGAAAGCTGGCTGATGGGTTCCTCTCCCTGCGGCCGGCTTCGCGCAAGCATGCTGTCGGCCTGGTTTTTGAGGGCAAGCTGAGGGTGCCCGCGGATGGAAAATACTCCTTCAAGCTCTCCTCCACTGCAGGTATCCGCCTGCTGGTTGGCGGCAAGAAGGTCTTCGAGGCTGACGGGGCCGGCTCGCATTCCGGAGACGCCCCGGTCGAGCTGAAGGCTGGGCTCAGGGACATTCGTCTCGAGTATTTCAACGCCTACGAAGAGCCGAGTCTTTCAGTCTTGTGGTCAGGCCCCGATTTTACCGACCGGGGGCTCACGCTGACCAAGGCCGAGGAGTCGACCATCATCGGAACCTCGAAAAAAGATGCCCAGCGCTGGTCCTACACGCTGAAGAAGCCCGAGGGCGGCTGGGCGCGACCGGGGTACAAGACCAAGGGATGGAAGAAGGGTCCAGGCGGCTTCGGAACCAACGGCACGCCGGGAGCGGTGGTGCGAACCGAGTGGAAGACTCGTGATATCTGGTTGCGTAAGGAATTCAGCCTCGAGCGCCTGCCGGGAACGCTATTCCTCGATATTTGCCACGACGAAGATGCCGAGGTGTATATCAACGGAGCCCTGGTCAAGAAGCTCTCCGGTCACAGGAATGATTACATTTCGTTCAGCCTTCCCCAGGCGGCTGTTAAGGCTCTCGGGGTCGGCCTGAACACCATCGCTGTTCATTGCAAGCAGACCGGCGGCGGGCAGTATATCGATGTGGGCCTGCGGGCCGGAAAGTTTACCGGTGAAGACATCACCTCGCTCATCAAGCGGCGTGGAGAGGAGCTGATCGGCGCCGCGAACAGGAAGCTCTATGACGAGCTCCGGGCGAAGCTCCAGGACAGCAAGGCGCGTGGAGTTGTACAGACGACCAAGTCGACCAGCTACGACACCATGGCCGTTGCGGAAAAGGGGAGGTCTCCTACCCATATCCTGCTCAGGGGCAATCCTCATCTCCAGGGTAAGAAGGTTGAGCCCGGCTTCCCGGCGGTTTTGACCTCGGTCGCTCCACGAATAACCCAGAGGCCGGACTCGCAGACCTCGGGCAAGAGAAGGGCCCTGGCCGAGTGGATGGTCAGCAAAGACAACCCCACGAGCTCGCGAACGATCGCCAACCGGCTCTGGCAATTCCATTTTGGCAGGGGAATCTGCCCCACGCCCAGCGACTTCGGGAAGCTGGGCCAGTTGCCGACTCACCCGGAGCTTCTCGACTGGCTGGCCGTTGAGATGGTCGCGCGGGACTGGAAGCTGAAGGATTTCCATAAGCTGCTGATGACCTCGAATGCCTACAGGATGTCCTCGAAGTCGGTTGCGAAAGCCCTTGAGGCCGATCCCGCCAACAATCTCTTCTGGCGTTTCAATATGCGGAGACTGTCGGCCGAGGAGATCCGGGACTCGATTCTCAAGGTCAATGGGACGCTCAGCACGAAGTACCTTGGGGCGAGCTTTTATCCCGAGGTGCCCCGCGAGGTTCTACAGACCTCATCCCGCCCGGGCGGTGTCTGGCGGAAGTCTTCGCCGGAGGAGCAGAGACGACGCAGTGTCTATATCTTCATCAAGCGCTCCCTCATACCTCCGATGCTTTCGACCCATGACCTGGCAGATACGGATTCCAGCTGCGCCTCACGGTTTACCACAACGGTACCAACCCAGGCCCTGACCATGCTCAACAGCAAGTTTCTGAACGACCAGGCCGGCGTGTTCTCCGCCTATCTGCAGAAGGACTTCGGCGACGATGTTCGGGGGAAAATCAGCGCGGGCCTCCACCTCGTCTTCTGCCGGAAGCCGGCGAAGGACGAGGTCGATAAATGCGTCAAGTTAATCAATGACTTCCAGGTGGAAGATAAGCTCAGCGCCGAGCAGGCGTTCAAGTATTTCTGCCTGTTGGCTCTCAATCTCAATGAATTCGTCTACCTCGACTGAGGAGTAAAACCATAAGTATGAGCAATTCAATGAACAGGCATGGCGGCGGCAACCAGTTCTGTGGTCGGACTCGCCGGGAATTTCTCTGGCAGACCGGCGGCGGGTTTACAGGCACCGCCCTCGCAGGGATGCTTGGCAGCAACTTCTTCGCTGACCAGGCGGTGGCGGCCGATGGGGTGAGCAAGTTCGAGAATCCCCTCTCGGTCAAGCAGCCTCACTTCAAGCCGAAGGCGAAGAACGTAATCTTCCTCTTCATGTATGGCGGCCCCAGCCAGGTCGACACGTTCGACTACAAGCCTGATCTCTATCCTCTTGATGGAAAGACCATCGAGGTCAAGACCTTTGGCCGTGGAGGCCGAAAGAGCAAGGGGCGGGTCGTTGGCCCCAAGTGGAAATTCAAACGCTACGGTAAATGCGGCAAGATGATCTCGGACCTTTTCCCTCACCTGGGTACTTGTGCCGATGACATCGGCTTCATTCATTCGATGTACGCTGACTCTCCGCTGCATGGCTCGGCCCTGCTCAATATGAACTCCGGCCGTGTTCTCAGCGGCAACCCCTGCATCGGAACTTGGGCGACCTACGGGCTCGGCAGCGAGAACCAGAACCTGCCCGGTTTTGTTGTCATGCTGAGTAATAAGGGAGGGCCGATCAGCGGCGCCAAGAACTGGACGAGCGGTTACATGCCCGCCTCCTACCAGGGCACTGTTGTTAAGGCTACCGGAACTCCGATCCTGGACCTGGCCATGCCGCCGGGAATGACCAAGAGTGTCCAGCGGCGTCTGCTTGACAATCTCAACGACATCAACTCGGCACATTACGCTCAGCACCCGACCAACTCAAACCTGGCCGCAAGGATTGCGAGCTATGAGCTTGCCTTCAACATGCAGAAGCATGCGCCTGAGGCGGTTGATTTTAACCAGGAGTCCGATGCGACCCGTGATCTCTACGGCATCGATGGGTCTCGAACTGATGACTTCGGTCGGAAGTGTTTGCTGGCCCGGAGGCTTGTCGAGCGCGGCGTTCGCTTTATCCAGGTCTACTCCGGTGGGGCGCATAACGATGACAATTGGGATGCCCATGGCAGCCTCGAACGCAACCACGGCATCCATGCCGGCAATACCGACAAGCCCATCGCGGGATTGATCAAGGATCTCAAGCAGCGCGGGATGCTCGATGAGACCCTGATCGTCTGGGGCGGTGAGTTCGGTCGCCAGCCAACGGCTGAGTACGGTAAGGGCACCGGTCGGGATCACAACGCCTACGGCTTCACGATGTTCATGGCCGGCGGCGGGATCAAGGGCGGCGTCAGCGTTGGGAAGACCGACGAGCTCGGAGCACACGCCATCGAGAATCGTTTCCACGTCAAGAATCTCCATGCGACGATATTGACGCAGCTGGGGATTGATCCGAACCGGCTGAGTTTCTTCTACAACGGTCTTGACCAGAAGCTTGTTGGAGTTGAAGGAGCCGAGCCGATTCACCAGCTCATTGCCTGAGAGGGCGCCCCTGGTGACTGGATCCAAGGCAGGCGCTGAGGCCGGGGCTGGGCGCCTCCAGGCCTATGACATTGCCCGGGGACTCGCCTTCCTGGGGATGGTGATCGTCAACTACAAGATTCTCCTGTCTGGCCTCAGCCCAGTCGGGCCGGGCTGGCTGAATAGCCTCACCGGTGTTTTTACGGGGAGGGCGGCGGCGCTCTTCGTGGTCGTCGCCGGGGCGGGGATCTCTTTGATGGCGTCTCGGGCGAAGGAGAAAGAAGCCGGCCTTGCCGCTTTTCGTTTTATTCTCTGTAAGCGCGCTCTCTTCCTGGTCGCGCTGGGCTACGGCTGGGTGGAGCTCTGGCCTGCGGACATTCTCCATTTTTATGGTTTCTATTTTCTTTTCGCCGCGGTCTTTGTCTCCTTGCCTGGGAGATGGCTGTGGGCGCTCACGGGCTCGTCGGTCGCCGGCTTTACCATGCTCTACCTTGTCGTCGGTTTCTGGGATGACTGGAACCTTGAAACACTCGAATACAGGAACTTCTGGGAGCCCCGGCAACTGGTGAAAAACCTGGTGTTCAACGGTTTCCATCCCCTTCTGCCCTGGCTGGGCTTTCTCTTTGCCGGGATGTGGCTTGGGCGGCAGGATCTCGTAAATCGTCGAACGAGCCGGCGTGTGCTGGTCACCTCAGCGCTGGTTGCCGCCTGCAGCTATCTCCTCGCCTGGTTTCTCACCGGCGCCCTGGCGAAAAAACCGAGCCACGGGCGCCTGGATGAATTTGTCATGGCACTTCAGCAGTTGGCGAAGGCGGAGAGCCTTCCTCCTGCGCCGCTCTACGTTCTCTCCGCAGGCGGCGTGGCCTTCAGCGTTGTGGCGTTGAGCTTTCTTGTCTGCAGGTCAGTCGGCGCAAAAAAGATTTTTCACCCCCTGGCCTGCGCCGGGCGCATGGCTCTGACCCTCTACATCGCTCATGTCTTTATCGCTTTCGTCATCGTCGGGGACCAACTCGAAGAGGGGAAATTGGGTAGTCTGGAGTTGACCGAGTCCGCGGTATGGATTGTCGCAGTCTGGGTGGTATCTATTCTTGTCGCTACCGGCTGGTTTCGCTTTTTTCGGCGTGGTCCATTAGAGTCGGTGATGCGCTTTCTGACTGGTTGAGCGGCATGGGAACGTGGATACAGGCGGTCGAGGTAAAGGCATGATGCACGGACAAAAAGAGACCATTCTCCAATTTGGCGCCGGTAAATTCCTCAGGGCCTTCTTTGATCTTTTCGTGCAGGAGGCTGCCGAGGCGGGCGAGGATCCAGGGAAGGTGGTCGTAGTCCAGTCGACCCCGGGAAGTCGTGTTGAAGAGCTGAACGCCGCCGGCTGCGCTTACCATGTGCTTCTGCGCGGGATCTGCGCTGGCGAGAGGACAGATGAGGCCAGGCGGGTTGAGAGCATCAGCAGGGCCCTGGTTGCAGGGGATAGCTGGGATGAGGTGTTCGAGCTCGCACGCTCGCCTGAACTGCGGGTCGTGGTATCGAACACGACCGAGAAGGGGTACGAGGTAGATGAGTCAGATGCCCCCGATTCTTCTCCACCGAACTCTTTTCCCGCCAAGCTTCTCCAGGTTCTCCTGGCGCGCTTTGAGGCGAACCTGCCGGGACTGACGATCCTTCCCTGTGAGCTTATCGAACACAACGCCAGCAGGCTGCGGGGACTTGTGCTGGGGTTGGCCGAGCTGTGGGGCGCGTCTCCGGTTTTTCTCCGGTGGGCCGCCAGGGAATGCTCCTGGCACGAGAACCTGGTTGACCGGATTGTTACCGGGACCCCTTCTGAACATCCCCTGCTTGAGGAGGATCCGCTGGTGGTGGCCTGCGAGCCCTTCGCCCTCTTCGCCATCGAGAAGCTCGATGGAAGGCTCGATCTTTTTTCCCATCCGGCGATTTTGCCCGTCGATGATGTGACGCCCTATGCGCTGCGCAAGGTCAGGATTCTCAACGGCGCCCACACGGCCCTCGTGGCGAAGGCCCTGCCGGCCGGGTTTGAGACGGTGCGGGGGGCTGTGGAGGACCCCGGGATGGGCGCCTGGTTGCGGGAGCTTCTCTTTCAGGAGATAGTGCCCACGGTGAGCGACCGGGTTGACGATGCAGAGGGTTTCGCCCGCGAGGTGCTGGAGAGATTTCAGAACCCTTTCGTCGAGCATCGGCTCGAGGACATCGCTCTGCATCACGAGGATAAAATGCGGCTGCGGCTGCGGCCTACCCGTGAGGAATATGCTGAACAAACTGGTGAAGATCCGGTTATCCTGACGGAAATCCTCAGGAGCCAAGGCTGATTGATGCGACAGTATCTGGATCTTTTGAACCGTATTTTTGATGACGGCGTCGAAAAAGGCGACCGCACCGGAACCGGGACGCTCAGCGTCTTCGGGCGCCAGCTGCGCTTTGATCTCGGCCAGGGGTTTCCCCTGCTGACCACGAAGAAACTGCATCTGCGCTCGATCATTCACGAGCTGCTGTGGTTTCTGAAGGGGGACACGAACACCGCCTATCTCAAGGAGAACGGCGTCGGGATCTGGGATGAGTGGGCGGACGAGGCGGGGAACCTCGGGCCGGTCTACGGGCACCAGTGGCGTTCCTGGGGGACTCCCGATGGCGGGACTATTGACCAGGTCTCGCAGGTGATTGAGCAGATCAGGAAGACCCCGGATTCACGTCGACTGATCGTGAGCGCCTGGAATGTAGGGGAGCTGGAGTCCATGGCTCTTCCGCCCTGTCATCTCCTCTACCAGTTTTATGTGGCGGAAGGAAAGCTCTCCTGCCAGCTCTACCAGAGAAGCGCTGATGTCTTCCTGGGGGTTCCCTTCAATATAGCCAGCTATTCGCTGCTCCTGCTGATGGTAGCCCAGGTCGCCGGGCTTGAGCCGGGAGAGTTTGTTCACACCTTCGGCGATGTTCATCTTTATTCCAATCACATAGAGCAGGCGAAGCTGCAGCTCTCGCGGGAGCCGAGAGAGCTGCCGGCCATGAAACTGAACAACGAGGTGGAGGATATTTTTTCTTTCAGGTTTGAAGATTTCGAGCTCGAGGATTACGACCCCCATCCCCACATCAAGGCTCCGGTCGCGGTATGAAGCTGTCGTGTATCTGGGCCATGTCGGAGAATTATGTCATCGGAAGGGACGGGGATCTCCCCTGGCGTCTCTCTGCCGACCTGCAGAGATTCAAGGCTCTTACCATGGGGCATCATATCGTCATGGGGAGAAAGACCTGGGAGTCGATTGGCCGTCCCCTGCCGGGACGAACGAGCATCGTGCTGACCCGTGACCCCGAATACCGGGCTGCGGGCTGCCTCGTGGTCCAGTCGCTGGATGCCGCTCTTGAGGCTGCGGCCGGAGATGGCGAGGTCTTTGTCGTCGGGGGGGCATCCATCTACGCCCTCGCCCTGCCCGCATCCAGCAGGCTCTACGTTACCCTGGTGGGGGCGGAGGTAGAGGGAGATGTGTTCTTGCCGCCGGATGTGCTCGACGGCTTTCGGCTCGCGGGAGAAGAATGCCATGAGCCGGATGAAAAAAACCAGTATGCTTACAGCTTCCGGTCGTATGAGAGGGATGTCGGCTAGCTCCTGTCCCGCTGCGCCGCCGGTCGATCGCATCAGCAAGTAGAGAGGGTTCTATCGTGGATCTTAAAGACAAGAGAGTCGTCGTTACCGGTGGCGGAACAGGAATTGGACGCGGGGTGGCCCTTGCCTTCGCCGCCGAGGGGAGCCATGTGGCTATCTGCGGGCGCAGGGAAGAGCCGCTGGCCGAGACGGCCTCCCTGCATACGGGAGAAGCTCCTGTGCTGACGAAGACCTGCGATGTTGCCGACCGTGAAAGCACCGGCCAGTTCTTCTCCTGGGCGGAGGAGACCCTGGGGGGGATCGACATCATCGTCATCAACGCGGGAATCAACGTTCGTGAGAGGTCCATGGCCGAGACCACCCCGGAGGATTGGGACCGCGTCATGGCGGTCAATGCCACGGGGCCTTTCAACTGCATGCACGCCGTGCTGCCCGGCATGCGCGAGCGCCGGGATGGACTGATCGTCAATATCTGCTCAACCGCCGGCAAGCGCCCCATTCCGCTGGGTGGGATCGCCTATGGCGCGTCCAAGTTCGCCCAGCGGGCGCTCGGCATCGGGGCGGGCTACGAGGAGGGAGACAACGGCATTCGCATCACCAACGTCTATCCGGGCGAGGTGGACACTCCCATCCTGGACAACCGCCCCCAGAAGGTCAGCGATGAGCACAAGGCCCGTATCCTTCAGCCCGCAGATGTGGCCGCCATGGTGGTGGCGGTGGCGAAGCTCCCGGCGAGGGCATCTGTTCCCGAGATCATCGTCAAGCCGACGATCCAGCTCTACGCCTGAGGCCTGGCCGGTCTACCGGAGGCTCTTGAGGAAGGCGATGATGTGGGGAAAGTCATCGTCACCGATGTTCTTGTCCAGGCCCTGGGGCATGAGGGATACCGCCGTGGGTTCCATGCGGACTATGCTGGAGCGGGGGATCGAGACCTCCTCGAGCTGGGCAGTCGCCAGGGTGACGGTATCGATGGTCTCGTGGCGGACGATGCCGGTGAGCGGGCGGCCGTCGCGGGTGATGATGGTGTGGGTCTCGAAGCTGTTGACGATGGTCGAGCTTGGATAGAGGGTGGATTCAAGCAGGTCACGCCAGCCGCGGATCTGCCCGATGCGTGAAAGATCGGGTCCAATGTCCCCGCCGCGTTCCTCTATCTTATGGCAGGTGGAGCAGGCGGCCTTCTTGCCGAAGAAGAGCTCCCGCCCCTTTTCGATGCTGGCGCCCTCCATGCGGGTGAGGAATTCCTCGATTCGCGCGGCTTTTTCCCGGTCATTTTCAGCCATGCTCTCGATGAGGACGGAGGACTTCCGACGAATGTTTCCGGGGTAGCCCCGGAAAATCCGTTCGAGCCGGGATGGCTGGAGCGAGGTCAACCCCTTGGACTTCTGCAGCGATGCGAGCAGCTTGCCGCCGAGCCTCTCCATCTCAGGGTTTCTTCCAGCGGGTTTTGAGATGAGGGTGAATCCGTTGAAGGCGCCCTGGTTTTCTTTCCGGTCCGCTTTGGCCGCTGTCCAGGAGATCCTGATTCGTCCATCAGGAAGCGGTCGCAACCCCTCGAAGAGGGCGTGCGACAAGCCCTCGGAGAAAACTTCCTGGTCGGTTTTCAGCCCGGCTATGTCTTTCTTCCCGGAGCCACCGAGGTGCTGGACCCGAACCTCCGAGCCCTGCCTCTTCTCGCCGAGAGGTTCCCAGGTTCCATAGAACACGAGCTTGTAGACCCCGGCCGGATCCAGGCCGCCAAGGTCAAAGCCGGTTACGTATTCCTGGTGGCGGCCTCCCCCGTCGTTCTTTCCGTTGAAGACAAAATCTACCAGCAGGGGATTGGTTCTTCCCCTGGCAAAACCCGTGAGGCTGGCGCCGGCGGGGCTGCCGACGGTAAGACGGGGGACGATGCCTCCCATCGAGTCGATCAATTCGCTGAGCCTTGTTCCTGAGAGGGGGTTCCAGGAGTTCCAGGCGGCGCTCTCGCCTCCCGGGTCATCGAGGGCGGCGGCCGGCCCCTTGTGGGTACCCGAGACGCGGCCGCTCGCTTCGTCCTTTACGTCGACGTCTACGTTTACATGGAAGCCTGTGCCGGGACGCTCAAATGCGTTGGCCAGCAGCGGCAGCTCCAGAGGGCCGCAGCCGGGCAGCCTGTCGGCCAGCCGGGTGAGCTGTTTCGTGCTGAGGGCCGCCTCCGAGAGGGCTCGTGAGGCCTGCAACCGCAGGGATGGTTTGCTGTCGGGCTGGAGCTGGGAAAGAAGCAGGTCGACAGCTTCGTCATTGAGCTTGCCGCGGTCAATTGTGACGGCGGCGAGGGCCGATATTTTCAGGCGTCGGGGGGTTCCGGCAGTGTTGGCGAGCTCGAGGAGCCGGTCCCGGAAGCCGGTTTCACCCAGGACACGAAGGGTCGCCACCGCCTGGCTTCTGAGCGCCTCGTTGTCGCGGTCCAGCACTTCCCGGAAGCCTTTTTTCCATTCCGCAGGCAGTCCCGCGCTTCCGCATCGGGCTATGGCCTCCAGGAGAGCCGACAGCTTTTCAGCCGAGCCGGCCTCGTCCTCGAGGTGCGCGGCCACCACGCTGCGAACCTCCGGATTGGCGTTGAAGGCCTTGACCGCTCCCCTGAGCATGGCCCTCTCATCCAGGCTAGGTTTTTCCGTTTTCAGCCAGGTGTCGATCAGCGATGAGATGTTTTTCGCCCAGTCGGGGTGGCGGCCGGCGATCTCCATGGCGGCGCGCTTGAGCGCCGGATCCTTGGTATCGAGCAGCGGGATGACCTGGTCGATGGAGAGCTTGAAGCCCATCCGGTCGAGAGAGATGAGACTCAGTCTCCTCGCCTGGGCCGATCGACTCGCGAGCCCCTTGAGGGTTTCACCGGGGTCGCCGATATCGATGAGCGCGTAGCAGAGCGCGTGGTCGAGGTAATCATCGGAGCTTGTTTCCATGGCCTGGAGAATTGATTTTACGGCCTTCGGGCTGCCGATTTTCCCCAGCGCTTCGGCTGCAAAACGCCTGGCGCCCTGCGCATCTTCCGTGACGATCCGGCAGAGGGCTTCCACTGAGTTCTTGTCCCGTGCCATTCCAAGGCTGCGCGCCGCCGCCTGACGGACTCCCGAGTGGCTGTCGCTGAGAGCGCCCCTGAGAGCCGCGAGGGCCCTGGGGCCTCCTGTTCTCGATAAGGTCCAGACGGCGCGAGCCCGGTCCTCTGGATCTTTGCTTTTGGCGAGGAAGGAGATGACGGCCGGCGCGGCTTCCTGTCCGCGGGCCGCGAGAGCTTCCCTTGCACGGTCACGGATCAGGGGACGCTGGTCGGCGAGAAGCCGCGCCAGGGCGGCATGCGAGGCTTCCTTCCAGTCGACCTTGATTCCCAGCGGGTCCGTGGTCTTCGCCCCGTCCTTGCGGCGGATCCTGTAGATCGAGCCAAGCAGCTGGGGCTTGGCAAGCTTGGAGGTCGGGCAGCCCCAGCTGAGCCAGCCGCCGGTGTCGATCACCAGGAGGCTTCCATCGTGGTCCTCCATGACATCGGTCGGGTGAAAATCGATGCTCGGGGAGTGGAGAAAGACCTCGTCCCGGGCTCCGAAGGTCGATCCGGTGGACAAGAGGGTGCTTCGGTGAACCGCATGGGTATTGAAATGACAGCTGAAATAGTCATCGCGGTATTCTTTCCCGAGATGCTCTCCCCTGTAGCGGAGGAGTCCAGCCGGCGCGACCTGTCCCCAGCGCACGACCGTACCCAGCCTGTAGCCCGTTCTCTTGAGGCTGGCGGCGCCTTCGCGGGTGGAGCCATAGTCCTTCGGTCCGTATTGGCCGCCGTGGATCCAGTGAGAGAGCGAGTCGTGCCGTCCCCCGACGCTGTCGAAAATCGCGCAGGTCCCCAGCATGTCGCCCCAGGGCGTGAAGGCGAGCTCGACCGGGTTGATTCCGGCGTGGCAGACGACCCGGATGTCCGAGCCATCTGTACGGCAGGAGAAAACCCCGGCAGAGGTTCCCTTCGCGGCGTGAACTCCGTCGCTTCCGACAAGGTCGTAGCCGAAGATTCCTCCGGTAAAGTAGAGCAGGCCGTTGGGTCCCAGCCAGGGGCCGTGCTGGTTGGCCCGGCCATCGAATTCCATATAACCCATGATCTTGTCGCGACGGTCGGCGACCCCGTCCCCATCGGTGTCCTCGAGTCGCCAGAGATAGGGAGATGAGATGATGTAGAGGGCTCCCTGGTGCCAGAGGGCTCCCTCGGGCATGACCATCTTGTCGGCAAAGATGGTGCTCTTGTCAAAGACGCCATCCCGGTCGGTGTCTTCGAGCATCCTCACGAAGCGCGGGCGTTGCTTGAGCAGTTCGGCTTTCTGCAGGTTCTGCCCATCGCTTTCGGAGATGAACATGCGTCCCTCGGGGTCGATTGTGGCGAGCATCGGGTGCTCGACAAGCGGCGGGGCGGCGACCAGTTCGATGGTGAATTTCTCATCGATGATCAGCTCGGGCTGCTTGAACTTTTCGTTCTCGCCGCCGGGCAGGGGACAGCAAAGGGAGATTGCCAGGATGAAGAGGTGAGGTCTCATGGGGCTGAAGAATCCTGTCTGCGGCGACAGCGGTCGCCGTGAATATGGTGGCTATTCCCTCGCTCCCGCAAGGGACTGGAAGTCCGAAGAGCTGGGCTCCTGGAAGACCTTGAGTCCGAACTCGGGCAGCTTGCTCAGGAGATGATCGAAAATATCGGCCTGGATGTCTTCGTAGTTTGCCCAGGCGGTGTCATTGGCGAAGCAATAGATCTCGATGGGAAGCCCCTGCGATCCGGGCTGGAGCTGGCGTACCAGGAGGGTCATTCCTTCCTGGTGGAGGCGCGTATTGTCTCTCAGGTATTGGATAATGTAGGCCCGGAGGGTTCCGATGTTCGTCAGGCGTCGAGGGTCCCAGGTGACGTCAGGCCCCGGATCGTTTTCCTTATTGTGGCTGTCGAGCTCGTCGAGCTTTGATTCCATGTACTGCTTCAGAGGCGAGAACAGGGAGAAGCGCTCGATCTCCGCTTCCTCCAGGAAGCGGATCGTCGACATATCGATGCTGAGAGAACGCTTGATCCGGCGTCCCCCGGACTCCGACATTCCTCTCCAGTTCCGAAATGACTTCTGGATGAGTTGCGCTGTGGGCACCGTGGCGATGGTCTTATCCCAGTTCTGGACCTTGACGGTATGCAGCGCGACATCGATGACGTCGCCGTCAACTCCTGCGCCGGGGATCTCGATCCAGTCTCCTACCCGCACCATGTCGTTCTGGGTCAACTGGATGGATGCCACCAGCGCGAGAATGGTGTCCTTGAAGACGAGCAGCAGGACAGCGGTCATGGCCCCGAGCCCGGTCACGAAGTAGCCGACGCTCTGTCCTGTCAGGATTGCGATGATAATGACCGCGCCGAAGGCGAAGGCGAGGAGCTTCACAATCTGGAGGTAGCCCTTGAGTGGGCGCTGCCTGGCGATCTCGAAGGTCTGGTAGACCGAATTGAAGGCGTTGATGGCCGCGCTGGCCACCAGTGTCACGAGCAGCACGATGAGCGCCTCGTTGATCCTTTCCAGGGGGGCCCACCAGGTGTTGCCGAGGTCGTCGCTCCTGAAAACCGCGGGGAGGTAGCCGGTGAGGGCTTCAGGGACATAGTCGGTTCCTGAGACCAGCAGGTAGATTACAATGAAGGGCGCCAGGAGGCAGGTCCTGTGCAGGAGCTGGGGATCGAGGAGCATGTCGTCGATCTTGTTCCTGCTCTCAGCCACCCATCTTCGGATGAGGGGAACAATGATCGCCTGCATGAGGAAGTAGGACAGGATGGCGGTGGCAAGAAGGACGGCTACGCCGATGGCCTGATCCCAATTGGACGGCGGGTTTGCATTCCCGGCCTGGGCAAGGAAGAAGAGGAGATTTGATTTCATCTGTTGGCTCTCGGGTTAAAGTTTCTGGATAATCCACATCATGCCTTCGGCTGGGCTCAGGAGCCAAGCAGAAGTTTGCGCAGGGCCGCCAGTTCTTTCCGCGGCAGGGTGTTTTCCGGCTCGGACGCGCAGAGCCTGGAGAGGTAGTGGAGGTGGGGGATCACGAGCCGCGGCGAGCTGGTATGCTCAGTGAGGAAGAGCAGCGCGGGCTGCGAAACGGGATTCCTGGCCAGGAGCAGCCGCGCCAGTGAGACGGATTTCCGGGGGGCGGCCCGTCGGCTTGCCGCGAGAGCTTCCACCAGGTGTCGTTCGGCTTCGGCCCATCCGCAGGCGGCCAGCTGGAGGGCGGCCGTTTTCCAGGGGCCGCTTCGCAGCTCGTCGAGGGCCAGGGCGCGTTCGTTGACTGAGCTCTTCAATTCGTCAGCCGCGGATCCCAGGCGGGCAAGCCGCCTCCTTGATTCTTCCAGCAGCCCCCGGCGGAGAAAGAATCTTGCTCCGTGCAGGATGACAGCCGGCGATAAGGGCGAGAGGCTCTCTGCTTTTCTCAGGTTCACCAGGCAGCCGGCGTCATCGCCAAGGGCCTCCCTGGTCGTCGCCCTCGCGAGCCACGCCTCCGCCGCCTTGCCGGCTGCGACGAGGTGGTGGTCTCTTGAGGAGGGGCCGCTGGATTTCTTCAGGGCCTTGAGATAATCAAACAGGTAGGCGGCGAGCCTGGCCTGGCCGGGGCCGCCAATTTTCAGCAGGCAACGGGCCGCCTGGTAGCAGGCGTGCTCGATGGTGGGGTCCTCCTGCAGGAGGACGATGAGGAGAGAGAGGGCTTCACTCGGCCGCCCTGATTTTTGCAGCGCCATCGCCAGCTCAAAGCTCGCCTCGTTTTTTAGAGCGGCTACCTCTAGGCCTCGCCGCAGGGCTGGAATGGAGAGCTGGTATTCACCTCGACGCTGCTGGATGAGGCCGAGCTGGTAATGCGCTCGCGGATCTGTCGGCAGCTTTTCCAGTACCTTCTTGATGTGGGGGAGAGCCTCTTCGTGCTTTCGCGCGCGCAGAGCTATGGAGATCGCGACTCGGCGAAGATCCGGATTGTCAGTGAGCTTCAGGGCGCGCTCGATCGTCTCGCCCGCCCGGGAATGATCGTGCTGGAAGGAGCGGAGCCTGGCTACCTGGGCAAGGAGCTCCGCCTTGTGAAGCCTGGTTGTCGTGCCGGTCTCGAGGAGCCGCAGGAGGGTCTCTTCGCAGGCGGGGTAGTTCGCCAGCTCAAACAGGCATTTCGCCCGCAGCTCGAGCAGGCGCTGGCGTTTTTCCCGGGTGCTGCCTGCCGGTTCAGCTAAAAGGCTATCGATCTGCCGCAGGGCCCTGTCGAAGCGTCCTGATGCCAGGTAGTCCGTCAGTCCATCTACAGGGGTATCGGGACAGACGCAGCAGATGTAGATGCAGGATAGCGTAAGTAACTTGAGCACTCGTATTGTCCTGATGCCCGGCTTGGGGAATAATTCACTACCGGTATTTTCCACCATCAACCACCCAGGCTACAAGTGCTGCCCAAGAGCTCTTCGATGAACACAGCCCCGTTTCTTTACCGCCGGCTCTTGCTCCTTGTTTGCGCCATCTGCTCGAGCGTGCGGCTATGCGCCCGGGATCCGGAGTTTGTCGATGTGACCGAGCGGTCGGGAATTGAATTTCTACATCGTTGCGGCTCTTCCGAAAAAAAACGGATTGATGAGGTTAACGGCAGCGGTGTCGCGCTTTTCGACTGTGACCAGGATGGGGACCTGGATGTGTATCTTGTCAACGCGGGCTCGGGACAGGACGTTAGAGCGGCCGGAGGCGCGGTAAACGGGCTGTACCGAAATGATGGGGGCTGGAAATTTACGGATATCACAGCGCTCTCCCAGGCCGGGGACCCGGGCTGGGGCAGCGGGGCGGCAGTCGCGGATGTCGACAATGATGGCCGGCTGGATCTTTACGTGACCAACCGCGGCCCGAACGCTCTCTATCGCAACCTGGGAGGAGGCCGCTTCAGCCGGCTAACCGACTCGGGGACTGAGGTTCCTTCCTGGAGTACGAGCTCGAGCTTTGCGGATTTTGACTCCGATGGGCTTGTGGATCTTTATGTAGCCAACTATCTGCGTCTTGGCCCCGCGGCGGGCGGGCGTAAAGAGTGTGAATACAAGGGGCTCTCGATCTTCTGCGGCCCTGGGGGGATGGAGCCACAGGCAGATGTTCT
>CAUZHA010000097.1:0-17451 GCA_963579555.1 Planctomycetes bacterium UBA1146 | reverse complement strand
AAGCCTCGGGATCCCCCGTGGGCGGCGGCAGCCTGGTGACAACGGCCTCAAGCACATCCTCTACACCGATATTGTTCTTGGCTGAACACTGGATCGCCTCGAATGGGTCCAGGCCCAGGTCCGCATCGATCTCCTCGCTCACCCGGTCGATGTCCGCGGCCGGCAGATCGATCTTATTGATCACCGGCACCAGACCCAGCTCGTACTCCATGGCCAGGTAGAGATTGGCGACCGTCTGGGCCTCCACTCCCTGGGATGCATCCACCAGCAACAGGGCCCCCTCGCACGACATCAGCGAGCGCCGCACCTCGTGTGAAAAATCGACGTGCCCGGGCGTATCGATCAGGTTGAGCTGGTAGGTCTTTCCATCGGCGGCGGTGTATTCGAGGGTGACCGTATTGCTCTTGATCGTGATGCCCCGCTCACGCTCGATGTCCATGCTGTCGAGAATCTGGTCGCGAAACTTTCGGTCATCGACCGCGCCGCAGGCCTGGATCAGGCGGTCGGCCAGGGTCGACTTCCCGTGGTCGATATGAGCGATGATGCAGAAATTACGTATGTGTTCCACGAATTCGAGTCCAGCCCCGCGGGGCCCCTGGAGAAAAGCCGTTATTCATATAAGCAGGCTATCTTATGACATATTGTCCGGGGGCGCTACTTAGCTGCTCCAGGGGAATCGCCGCGGCGGAGGATCGGAAGGCGAGAGACCGCGAAATCAGCCGGGTCTCAGGGCTTCTCCACCTTCCACCAGCGCTCGATATCGGAACTCATAGCGGCGATCCGCGCAGCCTGCCCTTTGACATCCTTCGTTTCATGCGGATCACTGAGCAGGTTGAAAAGCTGGGGAGCGTCCCAGATGGGATCACGGTAGGTAGACTTCCGCTTACGGGAAATAACCGGGCTGCCGCGGTGCGGAAGAATCAGCTTCCACTGCCCGTTGACGCACCAGCGGTAGAGGAGGCCTGGAACCGGGTCATCGATCTTCCCGACATCGTGCTCGAAAATCTCTCCGAAGATCCTGTCCCGGGTGCTCTTGCCCCCGGCGGCGCAGACATCCAGCAGATTGATTCCCTGCATCTCCGGATGCGAATCGAGACCGGCGGCGGCCAGGATCGTCGGCGCCAGGTCGATACTGCTGGCGAGCGTGTCGTGGCGGGCGGCCTTCAGCTTACCCGGCCAGCGCAGCATGATCGGGGTCCTGGTGCCGCCATCGAAAGGCGAACGCTTGGACCTCGCATCGCTGCCGCGCGACTTCTCCTTCTGGATCCAGCCGTTGTCGGTCACGAAAACGACAAGCGTATTGTCGCGAAGCTTCTTCCTGTCCAGGTAGCCCAGCAGCTCGCCGCAGGTCTCATCGAACCACTCGCACATCGCCTGGTAGCGGGCCACGTGGATTGATTTGCCCTCCGCCTTGTATTTCGACAGCAGCCGCGCGGGAGGATTGTGCGGAGTGTGCGGCAGAAAGGGAGCGTACCAGATAAAGAAAGGCTTTTCGGCTGAGGCATCGATGAAATCAAAGATCGGCTTCAGGCCCTTGCGTCCGATGGTGAGCCCCGGCCCTCCATGGCGCCCGGTGGTCGTCATGCCGTGGGTGAAACCGCCGAGCTCGTAATGACCCTCCCACCACTTGCCGGACTGGTGGCTGCGATAGCCCTTCTTCGCGAGCAGCCTCGGCAGAGATGGGATCCTCCTGATATGACGCAGCATCTCCCTGCGGTCCGTCCCCTTTGGCGGGTCATTCCCGGTGATCTTATGCTGGTGCGGGTAGAGACCGGACACCATGCTGGCGAGACTCGGCCGGCAGAGACTGGTGGGAACGTAGCCGCGGGGAAAGACGACACTCTCGGCCGCAAGCCGGTCGAGGTGAGGCGTCTTGATCACCTTATGCCCCATGAAGCCGAAGTCGGTCCAGGATTGGTCGTCAGAGATGATCAGGAGTATGTTCGGCTGCCCGGCCGCCAATTCCGAAGCGGACCACAGGACTCCCAGACAAACCGCCGCAGCGAATAAACGACTCACCAGTCACACCTCCAATAGCGGGAAAAACTTCTCGACAGAAATCACGATACTCGTCCCATCCGAAGACCTCCACACCAATTCAGTCCCTGGAGACGCGGAATCGGCAGGGACGGGTCGTTGAAGAAGGACGTCAGCTCCGCCGCAGGGCGTCGATATCGAGCGGGGCCTGGCAATCGAGACGTTCAGCGGCCGGGGGCATCGGATATTTGAGGCCCGTGGCGCAATTGAAGAGCACGGCCGATTCATCGGGTCGAATCCGCCCGCTCTCCACCTCCTGCAGGTAGGCGGCCAGGGTCGCCGCCCCCTCCGGACACATGAGAAAACCTGAGTCCGCCGCGGCCCGGTCGCGGGCCTCGATGATGCTCTCGTCGCTGACCGCCACGGCGAACCCGCCGCTCTCGCGAACGGCCCGCAGGATGAGAAAATCTCCTACCGCGGCGGGAACCCGGATCCCGGCGGCGACGGTGGCCGCGTCCTCCCAGGGTTCGGCGTGCTCGAGCCCCGCCTCGAAGGCGCGCACCATCGGCGCGCAACCGGAGGATTGCACCGCGACCATCCTCGGCAGCTTCTCCCCGATCCAGCCCAGCTCCCGCAGCTCGGCGAAGGCCTTCCACATGCCGATCAGCCCGGTGCCGCCGCCGGTCGGATAGAGAATGACATCGGGCAGCTGCCAGCCGAGCTGCTCAGCCAGCTCGAGGCCCATCGTCTTCTTGCCCTCGATACGGTAGGGCTCCTTGAGAGTGGAGAAATCGAACCAGCCCATCTCTTCGCAGCCCTCCCCCACCAGCCGGCCGCAATCGTTGATGAGGCCGTTCACCCGCCAGACCCTCGCCCCCTGCAGAGCGGTCTCCCGCACGTTGATCTCGGGCGTGTCATCCGGGCAGAAGACCCAGGACTCGATCCCGGCACGGCTGGCATAGGCCGCGAGCGCCGCCCCCGCGTTGCCGTTGGTCGGCATCGCCACGCTCGTGATCCCGAGCTCCTTCGCCATCGAAACCGCCAGGGCCAGCCCCCGGGCCTTGAAGGAGCCCGTCGGCAGGCGACCTTCATCCTTGACCAGCAGGCGGCCCGACCCGGCCTGGAAATCGGGCAGGTCAACCAGCGGAGTCAGCTCTTCGCCAAGTGAGATGATGTTCTCTTCGGAGCGAACCGGCAGCAGCTCGAGGTACTTCCAGAGGCCGCCGCTCCTCGCCGACAAGGTCTCCCTGTCGAGCCCGGCGCCAAGGGCGGCGAGGTCGTAACGCACCAGGAGAGGCTTGCCCGCGCGCGACAGGCCGTGGATCCGGTCCGCCTCGTAGGTCTCGCCGGTATAGCTGCACTCGAGATGGGTCACGAAGGTCTTGTGCGGCATCAGCGCGCCTTTCCCAGGCGAAGCGTCAGCTTCTCGATCGTGCCGTTGAACGCGCCCGGAACCTTGTAGTCACCCACAGCAGCCTCTCCATCATTGCCTGCGTGGAGTCCCTCGAGAGGCACCCGCTGCATCGAGCCGCCGGTCCTGCCCTCGGCGATGACCTTACCGCCCTGCTTGAGGGTGACCTTGCCGTTCTTTCCGAGCACCGCCTCGACCGCGATCGCTCCCTTCGACAGCTTTCCTGCCGCCATGACGGTCTGCAGCCTGCCGTCCCGGCGAACGGCCAGGGCGAGCCGACCTCCCTTGATAAAGAGAGCGTAGCCATCGGCGTCTCCGCCATGACCCAGGAGCACCCCGTCGCCGTGGCCGGCGGCGAGGCTGGCGTTGACCTGGAGGCGCTTGCCCTTGACGTTCGGCGAGGCGGCGCCCTGGAGCGACGCGCCCGCCTTCAGCTCAAAGACGGTCTTCTTGCTGAAGCTCTTCGGCCTGCCTGTACCCCTGGGGTAGATCGGCAGCACGTCGGCGCGCTCGGCGTAGGCCTGCCACCGGGCCGCGAGCCTGGAGGCCAGCTCGGGCTTCGCGGCGGAGAGGTCGCGCAGCTCGGTGCGGTCCTCGGCGATGTTGTAGAGCTCCCAGGGTGAATCGCGCCCCTTGGCAACCAGCTTCCAGTCGCCCTGGCGCACGGCACGGTTCGCCTCGTGCTCCCAGAAGATGGCCCGCTCACCGGGCGCCTTCCTTCCCGCCGCCGCAGGAAACAGGCTCTGCCCCTCGAGCGGCTTGATTCGCTTGCCTTCGTGCTCTTGAGGGTACTTCGCGCCGGAGACGTCGACACAGGTGGCCATGATATCGATGAGATGCCCGGGCTGGGAGCGAAGCTCCCCTCTAACCTTGATGCCCACCGGCCAGTGGACCACCAGCGGAGTCGAGATCCCGCCCTCATGGACCCAGTGCTTGTATTCTCGGAACGGCGTGTTCGATGCGTTCGCCCAGGAGAGTCCGTAGCTCGCGAAGGAGCTGTCCTTTCCAGGCACGGCGTTCTTCTTACGCTCAAATCCCCAGATGCCCCCCTCGGCGCAGCCTCCGTTGTCGGCCAGGAAGAAGATGATCGTATTGTCGAGCTGGCCGGTTCGCTTAAGCGCCGCGGTGATCCGCCCGATGCCCTGGTCGACGCGATCGATCTGGGCGGCGTAGATCGCCATGCGCAGAGCCATGTCAGCCTTCCGCTCGGCGGGAACGTCCTTCCAGGCCATGGCGGCCGGGTCCCGGGCGGTCAGCTTCCAGCGCTTGTCGAGCAGGCCCATGCTGAGCATCCGGGCGTAGCGCTCGGCGCGCAGGGCGTCCCAGCCGCCGAGATAGCGCTTTCGGTACTTGTCGATGTCCTCATCGAGAGCATGCAGAGGCCAGTGGGGTGCGGTATGCGCCACGTAACAGAAAAACGGCTTGTCGGCACTCTTCTCGGAGTGCTCCTCGATGTACTTCACCGTCGTGTCGTTGATGGCGTCGGAGTAGAAGAAGTCCTCCGGGTATTCCTTCAACTGGGTGTTCTCCAGGGTAAGAGATGAAGGAGTATAGAAGCTGCCGGCTCCCGTGATCGTTCCGAAGAATCGGTCGAAGCCGCGCTGGCGCGGCCAGTTGTGCTTGGGGCCATCGGGGCCCTTGTGCTTGGTGACGTGCCATTTGCCGGCCATGTAAGTTGAATAGCCCGCAGGGCGCAGCACCTCGGCGATCGTACGACAGCTCGAGTTGAGGTCGCCGCGGTAGCCATCGTGGCCGAGGTCGGTGGTCATCCAGCCCATGCCGGCCTGGTGAGGGTAGAGGCCGGTCAGCAGAGAGGCGCGGGTCGGGCAGCAGCGCCCGGTATTGTAGAACTGCGTGAACCGCAACCCCCCGGCGGCGAGTGCGTCGATATTCGGGGTCTGCACCTCGCCGCCGTAGCAGCCGATGTCGGAATAGCCCATATCATCCACCAGGATGAGAACGATATTGGGACGAGCCCCGGCGGCCCGGGCCGAGCCGATACAGGAAAGGGCGATTAAAAACGCGGCGGTGAATCTCATGGCCCCTCCCGATGGGCAGCGGTGGTTCTGATAAGAACAGGAACCGGACAGTATACGGAGACTCGCCGGCAGCACAATCAGCCAGTAGCCCTCGGCTGGGCCCGAGCTCCCGCAGGAGGGCATCAAAAAAAGCCGGGCGCGCCTCGGAAGGCACGCCCGGCTTCTGATTCGCGTAGTGTGTCTACGCTGTTCAGCTTAGCGCTTGAACAGGTAGAGGATCACCGCCAGCGAGAGCAGGCCCGTGAGGCCCTGGCTGCCGAGGCTTTTCACCAGATTGGTGATGTTAGTGACGACATCACCGTAAAACGCGGCTCCAGCATCGTCTCCGGTACCAAACAGAACACCGGCAACGACACCCAGAGCGAGAAGGTAGACTCCTACCTCCGTCACATCACGAATCAAACCTTTAAGGGTTCCAAGGACGTTATCCATGATCCCTACTCCTTCAAAAAACGGTTTCCCGATCCAGGCCCGATCCTCAGCGCTCGCTGAAATCTTTTCCGGATCTTAATGAACCAGACTACGCCGGCAGGGCCTCAAGGCCTCACCAGCCACAAAAACAAATTCAAAAACGAACTTCTAACGAATACGCCTTATGCGTCGTTGGAGCCCTTAAGCAAGCCAAGAACGACAACCGCGGCGATCAGGCCGGTCATACCGCCTGTACCAAGGGTCTTCACGATTCCCGTGATGCCTTCAACGACGCCCGCAGGATTCATAAAGGCCAGCTTGCCGGGGCCCATGAGAACTTCCATGACCACGCCAAGAGTAATCAGACAAACCGCAACGCCCGTCAGTCCAGCGACCGACTTCTTTACCATACCGATGATGTCACCCATCATATCCTCCATAGAAAAAAACTTGCCTGCCGCCGAAGCTTCCCCAATGGAAACCCCTTGCGGACCAATCTGAACATGAAACTCACTACTGATTCCGGAACAGCTCTTCCCCGGGACCCAGTGGCCCTGGCTTCGAATTGATCCGGATACCCGTCCAGATCGCGCAAGCCCTTTGCTATACGCTGAAACTAACTAAGCGACTGGTTACACCCGCTGCCCTTAAGGAGACTGCCCAGGCCGGTCTCGATAACAACCGCAGGCGCCGCGCGTTCTTCACTTCCTTTCGTGCGGCTGAACCAGTTGAGCGAATGCTAAAGGTCTAAAGGACTGTGTTCAAGAGTGTTTTCTGCAGGCCCGACCCGCTGCGCGGTTCCGATATACGCACCGACCGGTAAACCGTTAAGATTCGCTGGAAAATCCTTCTGAATGGAAAATAGACGCCTTCCGATCCGTATCACCTGGCCGAGATGAGGAGCCTGTGGGATTCGGAGACGCGTCCTTGGTGACCAGGCAGGACTCTCCGACCCCCTGGTCAAGAGTCCATCAACTGAAGCGACTGATAAAATCAGGCTTTTCACCCCCCTCGGTCGGGGTAACCACCATGGCGATCGAAAGCTCACTATGCACCAGGATTGGCCGTCTCTATTTCATACGCCCTTGCATTCACCCAGGCCGGGCTAGTGAGCGGTACCTGAAATTATCGGTACTTTAATGAAACGCAGCAAAATGCAAACCCGATAAATCTTTCTCCCGAGGTTCGGGAAAAGATCTTAAAAAACTTTGAGACCATCAGGCCAGAAGCGGATTCTACCATTTTCAGCGGCATCGGACTTTAAGAGCTGTTCTCAAACCTTTACCAGATCAGTCCTTAGAGGCCGTCAACAGGCCCCTGGAGGCTGATTGCGACTCTTAGACCCAAGCGCCTGTTGCCGTTGACACGCGAGCTGATTGCGTATCGGTTGCCTGAACGGCAGCTGACCGGCTCGTAAAACCACCCACCGCCGCGAACCACACGGTACTCGCCTTCACCGAGAAAGATCGGATCGAGCTCTCCGGCCTCTCCGGTAGAGTAAAAGCCCTCATTGTAGACATCCCTGCACCATTCGTAGAGATTGCCATGCAGATCAAACAAACCAAAGGCGTTGGGAAGCCTGGTTCCGACCGTATGAGACCTTCCTCCACTGTTTTCGACATACCAGCCCATGTCAGCAAGGACGCCATTGCCAGCGAAAGCGGCGCCGCTGCCGCCTCTGCAGGCATATTCCCACTGAGCCTCGCTTGGAAGAGAAAGACCGCTCAGAACCGTAAATTCGACGACATCGTCCCAGGAGACCTGCTCAACGGGAAAATTCGCGGCATCTACCCCAGCGGGAAGAGTCTCTCCCTGGAAAAAAGACGGATTGATGCCCAGGACACCCTCCCACTCAGCTTGTGTCACCTCATATTTACCCACCAGGAAAGCGCTTAAGCGCGCTGCGTGGAGTGGTCCTTCATCGTGCCAACGGTCTTCCTCGTTCTCAGGGGTTCCCATGAGAGAATCACCACCGGGCAGAAGAACGAGAAGAATTCCCGTATCCACGTGCACGAACTCCGCGAAACCCTGCTCGTTCAACCCCTGGGAAATCAACCCTGCTGGTATTTCCCAGGAACAGAAGGCCCCTGGGGCCTCTCCATCCATGAAGAAGTAATCGGTCAAGGCGATCGCATCCGATAAAGACACGGTTCCATCACAATCGGCATCCGGCCGCGCCCCGGGAGGCGGCGCAGTCCCTCCCCGGTAGAGATGATTGAGCAGATATACCGGGTCGGCAAGGTTCAGCAGGTTATCGCCGTTGGAATCGCCAAGAATGAAGGCATGCGCCGCCCCCGGCGCGCCGCAGAAGAACGCGAAGTGCAGAAAAATAACTGTAAGTACCGAATATCTACGGATCACCGTCCCGGTTACCTCATTTCAGACCCTGCAGCAAGACTAAGGGCCGGTCAGCCTCGAGGCAACATCCGGTTAGCAGCAGAGCCTGCAGCGCTCTTTCAGTGCTGATGCGCCTTGAAGAGCTTGCTCTTCATGTCCCCCCCGGAAAGCACGTAGGCGATCAGGTCGAGAATTTCCTCGCGAGAGAGCCTGTTTAAAAGACCCTCGGGCATGATGGAATTCGGCAGCTTCCTGCGCGCGGCGAGAGATGATTTCTCGACGATCGCCGGAGCCGCCTTGGCGAGCGGGTTGACGATCACCTTGACCTGCTTGTCGGTCTCCTCGATGACCATGCCGGTAACGACCTTGCCGGTTCGCTGGACGAAGGCGAAGGTCTGGTACTTCTCGTCGATATCCTTCGAAGGCTCGAGGAGGGAGCGAAGAATGTGCTCAGCCGTGCTCTTCTTCGGGTCGAGCTTGGCGAGGTCAGGCCCGAAGACCTGCCCCTCGTTGTTCAGGCGATGGCAGGCGACGCAATTGGACACCTTGAAGACGCTCTTGCCCACCTCGAAGCTTCTCCCCTCCAGGGACCTGATCGGAGCGGCCAGCTGGTTGAAGGTCCATTCCGTGTTGCGCAGGTTGAGCTTGAGCAGGTCATCTTTCAGGGGCAGGGGATTCTTCGACAGGTAGCCCGCCCGGTCGGCGAGATAGGCCCTCAGGTCGGTGACCACGTAGAGCGCGCCGTACATGCGCTGCCAATGGCCGGGGTAGGTACAGACATAGGGATAGATCCCCGGCTTCTTCGGCGTCTCGTAGGTCAGCGCCTGGGTCTCGCCCGGCTGCAGCAGGCGGCTGGCCAGGAGGACCTTGTCCGTCTTCGGAATGTAATGGCGCTCGATCGCATCCTCCTCCGTACCCGTGGCCTCGGCCAGCTTGCCCACCTCCTCCAGCGCGCCCGGAATCGTGATCGCGAAGTTGTGCGGCATGCTGTCGGTATTGGTGAACCTGAACTCAACCGGCTTGCCGGCCTGCACAGCGATACGCTCCTTGTCGTAGATCATCCGGTGGGGAACCGTTCCGATGGCGATGATACGCACATCGAGATTCCGCAGCCGCGACGTGACCTCCCGGGCCTCCTCCGAGGGGAGCTCCTGGGCCAGCTTGACCGTGAGAAAAAAGGCTGCCGTCGCAGTGTCCGAGTTCCTCTCACTGGCGGGGAGCTCGCTCTGATAGCCGACCAGGTTGTCGACCAGCGAGCGCACCTCTTCCTTCTTCCAGTCTTCGCGGTCGATGCCGCGCAGGACCTGGATGGCCGCGGCTCGATTTCTTCCCGCCTTGAGCTGGGCGGTCAGGGCTGAGAACTTTTCCTTCCCGTGGCCGGGGATGGTTCCCAGGGTCTTGATCGCGAGATCATGGATTTTTTCATCTCCCGCCTCGGGCTTGAGCCCCGAGGGAAGCTCTGAGACCAGGGAGCGGACCTTTGAATACAGGCGGTCGCGGATCTCGTCATCCGACACCCTCGAGACCGCGGCGAGGAAATCCCGCAGACCATCCTTGCTCTTCGATGCCTGCAGATAGGCATCGTCGCCATTTCCGACAGCCGAGATCAAGGCGGAATAGCACAGCCGCCTGACGGCGGAGGTTTTCGCCGCCTCCGCCAGGCTCTTCAGCTCTTCAAGCGCGCCCGCGAGTCCTTCCGGAGGCTGAAATGCCAGGAGCCGGCCGAGGCCGGTGAGGCCGGCGGTTCCGCCCTCCTGGGCCGCCTTGATGAGCCCCATCAGGACCGCGACCTTGTTCTTCGCCTCCAGCTTCGCCAGGCCAGTGAGAGCGGCGTCAAGATCAGAGAGCTTGACCTTCTCGCGGCTCAGAATCGCGCGGCAGACGCCCTTCGTTCGCTTGAGCTTCAGCAGGTCGGCAACGTTGGCGTTTCGAAGCACATAGGTCTCCGCCGCCGGGGTCAGCTCCTTGCCGGAGCTCACCGCCTCCTTGACGACCTTGTCGACATTAACCCGGCCGCGCGCGTACTTGAGAACGGCGTTGAGCTCGCCATCGGTCGGCCGGGCAGAGACCTCGAAGATGACCTCGGCAGCGGCCAGGCCCTTGAGCGCGACGGCGGCCTTGAGCGCCTCCGCCCTGACGAGCGCGGAATCATCGCGCGAGGCGGAGATCAAGGTCGCCTCCAGGCCCCTGGCCTTGCCGGCCCAGTGACCGAGCGTCCGGATCGCCGCCGCTCGCACTCGCGGCTCCTCGGCCTGGAAGACCTTCTTCAGCAGCTCCAGGTTCGGAATCCGCTGCTCCTCGAAGACCCACAGGCACTCGAGCAGCGCCTGCGCTTCGTCGCGGTCCGGTGAGGCCTTCGCCGGGCTGAGCTTCGCGGCGTACGCGCCCACCGTGGTCTTGATCTCATCCGGATTGCGGCCGCTCAATTCGAGCCGCGCCCGGTAGCGGGTGCTCTTCTCCCTGGCGAAGAAGTTGTCGCAGACCTTCTCGATCGGCTGGCCCTTCATCTTCGCCGGCTTCACCAGCGGACGACCCTTGCAGGTTACGCGGTAGACCCGGCCGTGACCGTGGTCTCGATTGGGATCGCGCATATTGTGCTGCATGTGACCGATCAGCGGGTTCGACCAGTCCGAGACGTAGAGCGCGCCGTCGCCGCCGATCTCGCAGTCGGTCGGGCGGAAGTTCTGATCCTTCGTCACCAGGATCGGCTCGATCTCGACAGCCGTGATGTCGGCGCCGTTGTACTTCACCTGGTGCTGGAGCACGCCGAGGAAGCCGATCGTATTGCAGATCAGGAAGTTCTCGTTGTTGCGCTCGGGAAAGTGGCTGCTGGAGAGGATCCCGGTCGCCGCTACGGGACGGACCCGCTTGCGGAACCACTTCTTATTGCCGATGCCCTTGCCGAGGTTAACGTAGCTGCCGGTGCCGCCGGTGCCATCGTTGGCAAATTGGAAGCCCCAGCTGTCAAATACGTCGCCGTGGGGATTCGGCCCGATCGGGAAGTGAAAGCCGACCTCGAAGGTGCGCGGGTCGAAGCGGTAGACGCCGGAAGCTCCGGAACGAAAGACCCGGGTTGGTGTCTCGTTGCTGCACTGGTTGAAGATGCCGCGCGACCAGTAGAGCGCCCCGCCGGGGCCGATGACCAGCCCGTTGGCCGAATGGTGCGTATCAGCACTGGAGACGCCCTGCAGCATGCGGATCTTCACGTCCGCCTTGTCGTCACCGTCGGTGTCCTTCAGGAGCCAGATCTCAGGCGGCGCCGCCACCAGCACGCCGCCGCCCCAGAATTCGAAGCCGGTGATGCTGTTGAGGCCATCGGCAAAGACAATGAGCTTGTCTGCTTTGCCATCGCCGTTTTCATCCGGAAGGATCACCAGAGAGTCCCTGGGTGTGTTGGTCGGGTTCCAGTGCGGATAGGAAGGCCAGACCGACAACCACAGGCGACTGTCGGTATCGACGGCCATCTGCACGGGATTGATGAGCCGGGGGAACTTCTCTTCTGAAGCGAAGAGGTTGACCTCCATCCCCTTGGCGACCTTCATCTTGCTGGCCGCCTCCTTGCCGCTGAGGAATTTGTAGGAGCCATCCTTCTCCTTGCCGGGACGGTTGGTCTTGACCTTCAGCAGCTCGGGGAGGTTGTCGTCCTTGACGTTCGCCTTGCCGCCCCGGGCGACGTTCCAGACACCCTTGTCACGGTTCGCCGTCATGATGTCGAAGATCTCCATCTCCCGGCGCATGACATCAGCATTCGACTGGCCGTGCCAGTTGAGTTTTGACCTGCCACCATAGACATTGAACCCATCGACCACCCGGTAGCGGCTGAACCAGTGGTGATTCTTCTCAAGAACCGCCGCACGAAGCTTCGCGGTGTTGGCGTCGTCTTTCGCGGCCTTGCCCAGGAGAGCCTCGGTGATCACTCCCGCCAGGGCCTTATTGCCGTGGTCCAGCAGGTGGATCCCGTTCATCGTCAACGGCGTCTTCGCCGCGGCGTAGAGCTTCCTGCTCGGGCTGAAGAGATCGACGTAGGTCACCTTCTTCGCCTTGCAGGCCCGCTCGGTCGCCTCGGTGTAGAGCGCCAGGTTCCTGTTGTTCTCGGAGCCGTCGGGAAGCACGTGGCTCTTGAGGTCCTCGTGGGCGATCGGGGAGAACACCACCAGGCGCGGCGCCGACTTGCCGTTGTACTTCTGCTCGTGCATCTTGTCGATCAGGCCGCCGAGATCCTTCTCGAAACCGCCGACGCCGCCGGGACCGGCCAGGGCATCGCCGTAGCCGAAGAAGCAGAAGACCACGTCGGCCTTCTCCTTGGAGAGCCACTGGTCCTGGCTGCCGAAATTCTGCGAGCGCGTTCGTTTCTTGATCGTGTCGCCTGAAAAGCCGAGATTCCGGAAGACCAGCTCGTGCTTCGGGTACGCGGCGTGGAGATAGGTCTCCAGCCAGGCGTGGTGCTGCATGCGGTCAGCCAGCGTGTTGCCGATGTAGCAGATATGATCGCCCTTCTGTAGATTCAGCGTGGGCTCCACCGCTTGAGTGAAGCTCCCCGGGCAGAGGTGAAAGAGCAGGACGACAAAAACGAAAACACGAAGCTGCGAAATCATGCGCATAGGTCTCACTGGGTATCCACAGGGGAGCCAGGCCCCCCCGCGCAAAATACGGGCAGGGCCGTGTCTATATTTACAGGTACTTCAAACCGAGCTCGCATTATCGCCTAAATCAGCGTTCTCCCAATGCCTTATTTGGCATCAAGATTGCGAAGCTTGGCCTGGATCGCCTTGGCCTCGGCGGCGGGAAGCCCCTCCGTGAGCGAAACCGCGAGGAAGAAGGCCGCGACGGCGGAATCCGATTTCCGGTCCGCCGCGGGCAGCTTGCCGAGGTAGCTCACCAGGCTGTCGGCCAGCGGACGGACCTGCGCCTTGTCCCAGTGCTTGCTCGGAATCGTCTGGAGAACGGCTATGGACGAATCGCGGTTCTTGCCGGCTGTGACAAGCGCCGCCAGGGAGGAGAACTTTTCCTCCTCATTGCCCGGGATCTTGCCCAGGGTCCGGATCGCGAGATCGTGAAGATTTTCGCCGCCGCTGACGGTGAGGCTGGATGCCGCGATCCTCGTCTTCTTGAATCCCGGGCCGGACCAGCTCACCACGAGACCGTCGTCTCCACCTGCGTCGTAGTAGGTCACGATGAAGGGATGGGCGCCGGCGCTCAGACGAATCCGCTTGGATTTCTCCCTCATCGCGTGGCTGCCATCGTTGTTGATGAGCTCCTTGCCATCGATATAGAGACGCGAACCATCATCTGAGTTGATGGAGAAGGTGTAATTACCCGAGCGGGGAATCTGGATATTACCGGTGAAGCGAAGCGCGAAAGCATCATTGGCCTTGCGCTGCGGCACCTTCAGGCTGATCGCGGAAGCCACGCCGCTCGCCTTGGGCTTCATCTTCGCAAGAGTCTTGAGATCGACGGGACCGGCGTGCGGCGCGAAGAAGTCCACCTGGATGCCGCTCTTCCTGACATCGGATCCACCGGGCTCGGCCTCGAGATTCGCCGGGAGCTTCGAAACCAGGGAGCGCACCTTTGAATACAGCCCGGCTCGAACCTTCTTGTCCCCAACGTCAGGAATCGCCGCGAGGAAATCACGCAGGCTATCCTTGCTGGCAGAGGCCAGGCGGTAGACCTCGTCACCGGCACCGGCAGCCGCGATCAAGGCGGAATAACAGAGTTGCCTGACCTCGGAGGTCTTCGCCCCGGCAGCCAGGGCCTTCAACTCGCCCAGCACGCCGGCAAGATCTTTCGCCGGCTGGCTGGCCAGGAGCTTCCCGAGACCGGAGAGACCGGCTGAGGCGCTTTCCTGGGCCGACCTGATGAGCCCCATCAGAACCTCGACCTTGTCCTTTTTGACCATCTTCGCCAGGCCAGTGAGCGCGTTTTCAAGATCGGAGAGCTTGACCTTCGCCCGGCTGAGAATCGCCCGGTAGACGCCCTCGGTAGGATCGAGCTTCAACAGGTCGGCAACGCTGGCGTTCCGAAGGACATAGGCCTCGGCCGCGAGGCTGAGCTTCTGGCCCGAGCTCACGGCGTCCTGGACAACCTTGTCGACGTCGATATTCTTTCGGGCGTAGCCGAGGACCGTGTTCAGCTCGCCATCGGTGGGCCTTGTGGCGACCTCGAAGATTACCTCCGCGGCGGACAGACCCTTGAGCTCGACAGCGGCCTTGACGGCCTCGGCCCTCACGAGAGCCGAAGAATCACGCGCTCCGGCGACCAGGGTCGACTCCCAGCCCTTGACCTTGCCGGCCCAGTGGCCGAGAGTCCGGATCGCGGCGGCGCGCACGCGCGCATCCTTCGCCTGGAAAACCTTCTTGAGAAGCTCCAGGTTCGGAATCCGCTGCTCCTCGAAAACCCACAGGCACTCGAGCAGCGCCTGGGCTTCGTTGCGGTCCTTTGAGTCCTTCGCCGGGCTGAGCTTCGCGGCGTACGCGCCCACCGCCGTCTTGATCTCGCCCATCTTGCGTCCGCTCAATTCGAGCCGTGCCCTGTAGCGAGTGCTCTTCTCCCTGGCGAAGAAGTTGTCGCAGACCTCGGCGACCGGCTTGCCCTTCATCTTCGCCGGCTTCACCAGAGGACGACCCTTGCAGGTCACGCGGAACACCCGGCCATGAGCATGGTCACGGTTGGGGTCGCGCATATTGTGCTGCATGTGGCCGATGAGCGGGTTCGACCAGTCCGAGACGTAGAGCGCCCCGTCGCCGCCGATCTCGCAGTCGGTCGGCCGGAAGTTCTGGTCCGTGGTGACCAGGATCGGCTCAATCTCGACCGCCGTAATGTCGGCGCCATCGTACTTCACCTGGTGCTGGAGCACGCCGAGGAAGCCGATCGTATTGCAGATCAGGAAGTTCTCGTTGTTGCGCTCGGGAAAGTGGCTGCTGGAGAGGATGCCGGTGGCCGCCACGGGCCGAACCCGCTTGCGAAACCACTTCTTATTGCCGATGCCCTTGCCGAGGTTGGCGTAGCTGCCGGTGCCGCCGGTGCCGTCGTTAACGAATTGGAAGCCCCAGCTGTCGAATACGTCGCCGTGCGGGTTCGGCCCGATCGGGAAGTGGAAGCCAACCTCGAAGGTGCGCGGATCGAAGCGGTAGACGCCCGAAGAGCCCGAGCGGAAGACCCGGGTCGGTGTCTCATTGCTGCAGACATTGAAGATGCCACGCGACCAGTAGAGGGCTCCGGCGGGACCGACGACCAGGGCGTTAGCCGAATGGTGCGTATCAGCACTGGAGACGCCCTGCAGCATGCGGATCTTCACGTCAGCCTTGTCGTCACCGTCGGTGTCCTTCAACAACCAGATCTCAGGCGGTGCCGCCACCAGCACGCCGCCGCCCCAGAACTCGAAGCCGGTGATGCTGTTGAGGCCATCGGCGAAAACGGTGAGCTTGTCGGCCTTGCCGTCGCCGTTCTCATCCGGGAGGATCACCAGGGAGTCCTTCGGAGTGTTGGTCGGGTTCCAGTGCGGATAGGAAGGCCAGACCGACACCCACAGCCGGCTGTCGGTGTCGACAGCCATCTGCACGGGATTGACCAGGCGGGGGAATTCCTTCTCCGAGGCAAACAGGTTCACCTGCATCCCCTCGGCGACCTTCATCTTGCTGGCCGCCTCCTTGCCGCTGAGGAATTTGTAGGAGCCATCCTTCTCCTTGCCGGGACGGTTGGTCTTGACCTTCAGCAGCTCGGGGAAGTTGTTGTCCTTGACGTTCGCCTGGCTTCCCTGGGCGACGTTCCAGACACCCTTGTCACGATTCGCCGCCATGATGTCGAAAATCTCCATCTCGCGGCGCATGACATCGGCATTCGACTGCCCGTGCCAGTTCAGCCTCGAGCGTCCGCCATAGACGTTGTAGCCATCGACGACGCGGTAGCGGCTGAACCAGTGGTGATTCTTCTCGAGGACCGCGTCGCGGAGCTTCTCGGTGTTGGCATCGTCCTTCGAAGCCTTGCCCAGGAGAGCCTCGGTAATGACCCCCGCCAGGGCCTTGTTGCCATGGTCCAGCAGGTGGATCCCGTTCATCGTCAGGGGCGTCTTCGCTGCGGCGTAGAGCTTCCTGCTCGGGCTGAAGAGATCGACGTAGGTCACCTTCTTCGCCTTGCAGACCCGCTCGGTCGCCTCGGTGTAGAGCGCCAGGTTCTTATTGTTCTCCGAGCCATCGGGAAGCACGTGGTTCTTGAGGTCCTCGTGGGCGATCGGAGAGAACACCACCAGGCGCGGCGCCGACTTGCCGTTGTACTTCTGCTCGTGCATCTTGTCGATCATGCCACCGAGATCCTTCTCAAAGCCACCGACGCCGCCGGGACCGCCCAGGGCATCGCCGTAGCCGAAGAAGCAGAAGATCACATCGGCCTTCTCCTTCGAGAGCCACTGGTCCTGGCTGCCGAAGTTATTCGAGCGGGTGCGGGTCTTGAGCGTGTCGCCTGAGAAGCCGAGGTTGCGGAAGACCAGCTCGTGCTTCGGATAGGCAGCGTGGAGGTAGGTCTCCAGCCAGGCGTGGTGCTGCATGCGGTCGGCCAGCGTGTTGCCGATGTAGCAGACGTGGTCGCCCTTTTCGAGCTTGAGCGCGGGAGCGGCGGCCTGGGCCGCTTCCCGAGCACCGGACAACACGAGGGTTAACAAGCCAACGAAGATGAGAACGCGAAGCTGCAGAATCATGCGCATAGGTTTCACCAGTATCTAAAGGGTGCCAGGGCCCCGCCGCTCATACCGGCAGGGCATTGATGATTTACGACTCTTTCAAACCGAAGCTCACATTATCGCCAAGAGCAGGTTTTTTCCAATGCCTCATCTTGCCAAGAACCATCTTCGATGGCATCGAGGGATCGATGGCGCGTAAAGCCCTGGCGCGCGCAGAGGGTCGCGCCCCCCGCCTCCTGCCATTGCGGCAGGGCAGGAGTTCTACCCTGGGAAACCGGCCCTGCAAAAAAATGGTCGGGGTGAGTGGAATCGAACCACCGACCTCTACGTCCCGAACGTAGCGCTCTACCAGGCTGAGCTACACCCCGATACAAGGCCGAAATAAACAGCCGCCGAGTCGAGCGGCCCCAGATTGCCAGCCGCCTCCTTGAACCAGCGAACGCCAATCCTACCCTGCAGTGAAAACACATCAAGACAATAGCCCCTTTTCAGGCTGAATCCGGCAGCATCTGTCGGAAATACGATGTGTTGGGGCTACGTTATGAGTCGTTTGCGAAACTGGCTTTTCCGGCTTTAGTACCTTAATCTTAGGTATATCGGATTTC